>NZ_JBQQCE010000329.1:0-11264 GCF_052245645.1 Streptomyces sp. KR55
TCTGCGCGGCCTGCGACCGCACCCGCCTCACGGCCGACGGCCAGATACGCACCTGCCTGTTCGCCCGCGAGGAGACCGACCTGCGCGCCGCCCTGCGCTCCGGCGCCCCCGACGAGGAGATCGCCCGTATCTGGCGCCTGGCGATGTGGGGCAAGAAGGCGGGCGCGGGCCTGGACGACCCGACGTTCATCCAGCCGGACCGCCCCATGTCGGCGATCGGCGGCTAGTCAGCGGTTTCGTCTACGGCGGTCGCCGTCAGGTGAGGGAGGGGGAGGCGGCCAGGTTCTGGTCGGCGGCCCAGGAGGCGAGGATGCGCAGCCGTTCGTGGGTGGGGGAGCCGGGTGCGGCGGTCCAGACGGTCAGGTGCTGGTCGGGGTCGGTGTTGGCGGTGAGGGTGTCCCAGTCCAGCACGAGTTCGCCGACGACCGGATGGTCGAGGGTCTTCGTGCCCACGGTGCGGGAGGCGACGCGGTGATCGCCCCACCACCGGGCGAACTGCTCGTCGCGCATGGACAGTTCACCGACCAGCTCGATCAGGCGGGGGTCCTCGGGATACTTGGCGGCCTCCATGCGCAGCTGGGCCACGGCGGTCTGCGCCGAGGTCTTCCAGTCGGCGTACAGGGTGCGCATCGCCGGATCCGTGAAGATGATCCGAGGGTAGTTGCGGTGCTTTTCCGGGATGCGGGAGAAATCGGTGACCAGGGCGGCGGCCAGCGCGTTCCAGGCCAGGATGTCCCCGCGTCGGCCCTGCACGATGGCCGGGGTGGCGGTGAGGTCGTCCAGGACCCGCTGCAGTTGCGGCTGGACCTGCTGCCGGCCGCGGCGCCCGCGTGCGGTGGTGGTCTTGCCCGCGAGCTGGAAGAGATAGGCCCGCTCGTCGTCGTCCAGATGGAGCACTCGGGCGAGGACATCCAGCACGGCCGCGGATGCCTGCATACGGCCCTGCTCGAGGCGGGTGTAGTAGTCGGTGCTGATGCTGGCGAGCTGGGCGACTTCCTCGCGGCGCAGCCCGGCCACCCGGCGGGTCCTGCCGGCGTCGGGCAGTCCGACGGTGCGCGGGCTCAGCTCGCCACGGCGCTTCTTGAGGAATTCTCCCAGCTCGTTGAGGGGAACGTTGCCGGTCATGCTGCCCAGCATGACACCGATCCCACCCGGGAAAGGGGGAGAATTTACTCCCAGGATGTTTCCCTCCCCGGACGGATTTCTCCGCTTTTCGCGCCTGCCCTCGGGTGTCAGGGTCAATGACCGGGTCTGCTGCTCACTCCCTGAAGGCGGCGCCCGCCAGAGGGGGAGAAGATCCTCCCTTCTTCAACCGTTCGATCCGTGGAACCGTGATGGACGTGGCCACCGTCCGCTCCGACGGCCTCGCCATCTCCCACTCTGATCTGCCCCCTTTCCGCTCAAGGAGAGACCACACGTATGCCTTCCGCATCCGGAACCACCCCCGGCAAGCTGCCCTTCGTCGTGTGGGTGCTCGCCGCCGGCACGTTCCTGATGGGGACCACCGAGTTCGTCATCGCCGGCCTGCTGCCGGAGCTGGCCGGCGACCTCGGCGTCAGTGTCTCCCACGCCGGCCTGCTGATCACCGCCTTCGCCATCGGCATGATCGTCGGCGGGCCGACCATGGCCATGGCCACTCTGCGCATGCCACAGCGCCAGACGCTGATCCTGGCCCTCGCCGTCTTCAGCCTCGGCCACGTCGTCGGGGTCCTCAGTACCTCCTTCACGATCGTCCTCGTCGCCCGCGTCGTGACTGCCCTGGCCACCGGAGCGTTCTGGGCCGTCGGATTTGTCGTCGCCACTGCCGCCACAGGCCCGCACAACTCCACCCGCGCCATCGGCGTCATGATGGGCGGCCTGACCCTGGCCAACGTCGTCGGCGTCCCGATCGGCTCCTTCGCCGGCCAGTTCACCGGCTGGCGTGGCCCCTTCTGGGCCCTGGCCGTCCTCTCCGCGCTCGCCGCCGCATTCATCGGCCGCTTCATCCCCGCAAGCGAGCAGCGCGCCGAGGTGTCCCTCCGGGCCGAGGTCGGCGCCCTGCGACAGGGCCGGCTGTGGCTGGCGCTCACCGCCGCGATGCTGATCATGGGCGGCGTGCTGGCGACCTACACCTACATCACCCCGCTGCTCACCGACCGTGCCGGCATCCCGGAGGGAGCCGTCCCGGTGGTCCTGATCGCCTTCGGGGTCGGTGCCCTGGGCGGTAACACCATCGGGGGCCGCCTGGGCGACCGCTGCCCGATGAGCACCACCCTCACCGCCGCCGTGGCCACCGCCCTGGTGTTGCTCCTGCTGATCCCGCTGTCCATCAACCCTGTCACGGCCACCGCCCTCGTCTTCCTGATGGCCCTGACCGGATTCACCGTCAACCCAGTCGTCACCTCGCTCGCCGTCCGCTTCGCCGGCGACGCCCCCACCCTCACCTCCGCGCTGACCACCTCCGCCTACAACACCGGCATCGCAGCCGGCTCGGCGATCGCCGGCATAGCCCTGGAGTCCCCCCTCGGCCTGACAGGCCCGCCCCTGGTCGGCACCGTCGCCGCCGCCCTCACCCTCCTCCCGCTGATCGCCCTTGCCGTCAGCGGCACGCCGCACAGGACGCGGATCGTGGCCCAGCGCACCGCTCCCGCCCAGGTGCGGCGCGACGAACCCGCAGAGATGCAGCCACGGCACTGACCTCGCTCGCTGACAGCGTCTTAGTAGGGTCGGGGACTGGAAACGGGGCATCTTCCACCGCGCCAGTCCCCGACCCTACTTAGAGGTCGCGCGGATAGGCCGCTGCTCATGGTCGGCGTTGGGGGCGTGTATCCCAGCGGTGGGTGGTCCATGCCCGTCGGATCAGGCTACGTACGATGATGACGGTGTCGGCGAGGTCGAAGAAGGCTTCGATGACGCTGGTCCGGCGTTCGTAGCAGCGGGCCAGCCGGTGGAAGGCGTTCTGCCAGGCGTGGGTGCGTTCGACATGCCACCGCTGGATGGCCTGGACGGTGCCTTGGTCCCCTTGTGCGCGATCCGGCCGCGCAGGCCCCGCTCGTCGAGCAGGGTGCGGGACTTGGCCGAGTCGTAGCCGGCATCGAGGTGGACAGTGATCTCGTCAGGCAGTGGCCCAAGTACGTTCAAAAGGTCGAGGGTTGGGGCCAGGAGTGGCGAGTCGTGACAGTTGGCGCCAGCCAGGACACGACCGAGCGGGATGCCGTAGGCGTCGGTCATGCCCGAGCGCTTCATGCCGAGCTTGCCCCGGTCGACCGGTGAGCGTCCGGCCGCTTGGCCGCCGCCGGGGGCCTTGGTGATGGCGCCGTCCACGGCGATCTGGTCAAGGACGAGGCCGACGATGCGGTCGTAGGCGTCGAGCGCGATCTCCTTCAGACGGGCGAACAGGCCCAGGCCTATCCACTGGTCGCGGCGGTTGCGGATGGTCGTGGCCGAGCAGGTGGAATCCGCGATCGCCTCGTAGGAGCACCCGAACCGGAGGACCTGCAGCAGCTTGTCGAAGACGATCCGGTCGCCGATCCGGCGCCGGTGGCAGCCCAGCGGATGGGCCGGATCGTACTCCGGCCGCCGCGGCAGCAGGGCGGCGAATTGGTCCCACAGCGGTTCCGTCAGCCATGATGGCAGCGCAGGCACAGGTCTCCCCGATGATCACAGAGCGTCGCAACTCCATGATCACGGAACTTGTGTCTGCCTCCCCCTGACGCTGCACCCCATCACTACACGTCGCGGACCGCTAGCAGTTCGACCGCTGCCCCAGACGATTCCAGCAGTGGTGCAGCGGCAGAACGCCGGGGGGCCGCGCGGTAGGCAGCGAGATCCTCGCTGTCGGGAAAGATTATGAGGTGGGCCTCGACCTGATCGTCCGGAGTGCGCAGTCGTCGCTCAAGACGTCCTCCATACTCGGCAAGGAGTGGCAAAACGGCGCTTTCATAAGCGTCGAAGGCGCCCAGGCCTCCTTCAGGTAGCCGCGCGAGCATCAAGTATGTGACGGCCATGGCTCCCTCCACAGCGGTCCGAAGGCAGTGATCTTCTGAGCTGAGCTCAGGGCCGCTGCCGGAACGGGGCGAGCGTGGCGCGCACGAGGTCGGCGGCGCCCCAGTCGGGGTCGAACTGGGCGATCACGGCCAGGTGCTGGCGTAGCTGGAGGATCGGCATCCGTTCGCGCCAGTCGCGGTCGAGCCCGGTCAGCTCGGCGTACAGCTCGAAGAACACATGCGCCTCGGGCGGCGGCGCCGTCGTCCATAGGTGGGCCAGGTCGACCTCGGCCCACGTGTACGACACGGCCGGGTCGATCAGCGCGGGCCGCCCGTCGGGAGTGGCCATGACGTTCAGCGCCCACAGGTCGCCGTGCGTCAGGCACGCAGGCCTGACCGGCAGCAGCTCGGGCAGCCGGTCGCACAGCCGCTCCAGCGCCGCCCGGTCCGCGGCGTCGAGCGCCTCCTGGACGCGACGCTCGCCGAGCCAGCGCAGCAGACGGTGCTGGGCGAAGAACTCGAACCCGTCGTCATCCCAGGTGTTGACCTGCCGACGACGGCCCAGCCAGTTGTCCCGGTGCCACCCGAATCGGGGGTACCGCGTGGTGGTGTGCAGGTGGGCGAGCGCATGCGCGAGCTGCTCCCAGAAGGCCTCGGTGCCCGGCCGGGGCTGCAGCACGGACAGCACGAGCAGGTCGCGGTCCGCGAGGATGATCTCGGGCGTGGCGACGCCGCCCGCCTCGCGCAGCACGGTGAGCCCTTCGACCTCCGCGGCGAAGGCGTCGTCCGACGGCGGCTCGCCGAACGCCTTGACGAACACCGACGTGCCGTCACCGCGGCGCGCGAGCCCCGCGGTCGCGGCGAGGCCTCCAGTGGCTGGCTCGATCGCGACGACGTCGGTCAGGTCGGCCGCGTGCAGGCGTTCGAGCAGGAAGGACGTCGCGTCTGTCACGGGTGTGCTCCTCTCTGCTGGTCACGCATCATGCCATCAGAGCCGAGCCCGCAACGGCTCACTCATTGAGCCTAGTTGGACCGCGCGCCCTCGACGCCGCCCTGTCGACCGCCTATCCGCGCGACCTCTTAGGTCCATGTGCCGAGTTCGATTCGGGCTGGGGTCGGGTCCCAGTCCCGTACTGCGTCGCTAGTGCTGGATTCCGCTTTCGGTGGGTATATAGCTGCTGGTAGCGGGGTGGATGCGGGTGCTCGGGGGCGGGTGCTGGGCGATGGTGCTGCGGGCACGGCCGGGCCGTGACGAGGGCGAGCAGGCGGTGGTCCACCGCCTGGCGTCGGCCAGAAAGGCGCCGAAGGTTGTGGTGGAGCGGTGCCGGATGGTGGAGTTGAGCTGGGACGGGTGGCTAGTCCCGCAGATCGCCAACGAGCTGAGGTGCAGTCAGAAGACGGTGCGCCGCTGGCTGCACCGCTTCAACCGCTCCGGGCTGGATGGCCTGGAGGATCTGGGCGGGCAGGGCCGCAAGCGCAGGATCACCGAGGCCGAACGTTCCCGGATCATTGGCCTGGTCAAGCAGACCCCGCCCGGCCGGCTCGAGGTCCAGCCGTCGAATGAGATGTGGGCGCCGGATGAGACGGGGCCGGCGGAGTGGACCCTGGACGCATTGGCCGCCGCCGCTCAGGAGCTGGGCATCCAGGTGGGCCGTTCCCAGGTGCGCAGGATCTTGCTGGCCGAGGGAGTGCGCTGGCGCCGAACCCGATCCTGGGCCCGGTCGAAGGACCCCGGCTTCGAGGGAAAAGGACGCGGATCATCGACCTCTACACCAGCCCGCCCGACGGTGCGACCGTGGTCTGCGCCGACGAACTCGGCCCGGTGATCCCACGCACCTTCCCGCCGGCACCGGGCTGGTCGCCGGACGGACACCGCATCAAGAACGAGATCGACTACTCCCGCGGCCCGGAGAAGACCTGGGTCTACGGAGCCCTGCGCCCCCGGGACGGGCAGGAGATCACCATGACCGCCCCGTCCCGCAACAGCGCCTACTACCAGCAGTTCCTCCAGCTGGTCGAGGACGCCAACCCGCACGGGGACATCTACGTAATCACCGACAACCTCTCCTCCCACAACAGCGTGTCCACCCGCACCTGGCTGGAGGACCACCCCGCATCACACACGCGTTCATCCCGGTCGGCGCATGCTGGCTCAACCTGCAGGAAGGCTGGTGGCGACTGTTTCGCAAGACCGCTCTCGCCGGGCGCTCCTTCGGCGATCGCGACCACATCACCCACGCGACCCGCGCCGCCACCGACCAGCTCAACGCCCGCGCCCGACCCTGGATCTGGGGCAGACCCGCACCACCCACCAGACGCTTACGCCGCCGATATGTGTACATCCTTTGAGGAACGCAGCACTAGCGTTGGCGATCAGCCACGATCACACGCAGTGAAGGGTTCGGCCACACGGCAAGAGGTAAGGCGTTCTCGCCGGCTTCGCAGGCAGGTGGCATCGACGACGAAGCCGACGAGAGTCTGAGATCCGGACGCGCCGGTGCAAGTGGTCAGACGCCGGAAGGCCGATCGTTCACGAGCGCGGTGACGGTCTCGTGGAACTCCTTGAGAACACCATGGAATCCGGTCCTGCCCCACAGCGCCAGACCCAGAACGGCGACGCCTACGGCCGTCATGTGTACGGCCCCCGGGAGGTCTCGGCCCGACAGCGCACGCATCGCGGACTGGTCTCCGCGGGCCCAGGCCCGCGTTGCCTCGGCAACGGCGAACTCGTAGTGGGGCGGGGCCGCGGCGGCGACTTCGTCGGCATGCCGCACCAGGTCGCCCGGTTTCCACTGCCGGCCGGTCAGCTCCATGATGCTGACGGTGGAGCGCAGCAGACCACTCAGGACGGCGTACACCTCTGTCCGGCTGCCCGCGTCCAGACCGGCCAGCGCCTCCTGAACCGCGATGGCGTCGTGGTCCGTGTAGCCCCGGACGACGTCCAGCGCGCGGTCGGGAGGTCTTGTGCGCTGCATCGCTCATGCGGCTCACCCTATGGTCGCCCGGACGGGCGGGAATCGGTCTCTCGGCGCAACGCGCCTCGGAAGAAAGCACTAAGACCAACGGCCACTCCTCCGCAAGCACCGCGTGAAGAACACCCATTCCGCGCCGCCGCTGCCGGGCGCGCGCTGGAGGCCGTGCGCGGGGCGGCGCGAAGCCGGCGTGCGTACGGCAGAGCGTGACGCGGTGCTACGCGTGAGCGGTGCGGGTAATACGGTCGGGGCACACTCGCTCCTGGAGGCCGCCGTATGACCGAGCACCCCGCAGACCCACCGCTGTCCGGCATCACCGTCGTCAGCGTCGAGCAGGCGGTGGCCGCCCCCTTCGCCACCCGTCAGCTCGCCGACCTCGGCGCCCGGGTGATCAAGGTGGAGCGCCCGGGCGGCGGTGACTTCGCCCGCCGGTACGACACCACCGTGCACGGCGAGTCCAGCTATTTCGTATGGCTCAACCGCTCCAAGGAGTCCCTCTCCCTCGACCTGAAGTCGGACCGGGGGAGGCGGGTGCTGGACCAACTCCTCGGCGGGGCGGATGTGTTCGTGCAGAACCTCGCGCCCGGCGCGGCCGCCAGGGCGGGCCTGGGCACGGAGGCCCTCGCCGAGCGCTTTCCGTCGCTGATCCCGTGCTCCATCACCGGCTACGGCTCCACCGGACCCTGGGCCGACCGCAAGGCGTACGACCTGCTCATGCAGTGCCAGACGGGCCTGGTGTCGCTGACCGGCAACGAGCACGGATCCGCTCGGGCGGGGATCTCGGTCGCCGACATCGCCGCCGGGATGTACGCCTACTCGGGCATCCTCACCGCCTTGTTCACCCGCGCGACCACAGGTGTGGCACGGGCCGTGGAGGTCTCCCTGTTCGAGGCGCTGGCCGAGTGGATGGGCCAGCCCGCCTACTACACCCGGCACGGTGGCACCCAGCCCCCACGCCTCGGCACCCAGCACGCCACGATCGCCCCGTACGGCACCTACACCGCAGCCGACGGCAAGGAGGTCCTGTTCTCCATCCAGAACGAACGCGAATGGGCCGCCCTCTGCGAGCAGTTCCTCAGGCGACCCGACCTCGTCGACGACCCTCGCTTCGCCACCGGCTCCGCACGGGTGGCCCACCGCACCGAACTGAACGCGATCGTGGCCGAACGCTTCCGGGAGTCCGGCAGCGGCGAAGTGAGGAAACTGCTGGACGAGGCGGGCATCGCCAACTCCGAAGTCAACGATGTCGAGGAGTTCCTGGCGCACCCCGTGCTCAGCGCCCGGGACCGCTGGCGGGACATCCCGATCCCCGGCGGAACCCGAGTGCCGGCCCTGCTGCCGCCGGTCGATCTCGCTGGTACGGCACCGCGCATGGACGCCGTACCGGCAGCGGGCGAGCACACCGACCGGATCCTGGCCGAACTGGGCTACACCGCGGCGGACATCGACGCGCTGCGCGCCGACCACGTGATCTGACCCCCCCCCGCACCTGGAACGCCGTTCGCGCCTTCACCCGGAAGCGGACCACGGTCACCCCTCACGGGATTCCGGCCCACCGTCGGTCAGAGCGGAACCCTACGGTTGCAGCACATATCTGCCCGTATGAGGATGAAAAGGTCTCTTCCTGGAGGTGACCCATGTCTGTACGCGGTCAGGCCCGCACCGAACGTGGGCAAATCCTTGAGGAGCGAGGTCCCGGCCCGGTCGGGGTCAGGCTGTCGGTCAACGGTGTCCAGCACTCCCTGGAGATCGAGCCACGTGTCAGCCTGCTCGACGCGCTGCGCGAACATCTGCACCTGACCGGTGCGAAGAAGGGCTGCGACCAGGGCACGTGCGGCGCCTGCACGGTGTGGGTGGACGGCAATCGTGTGCTGTCCTGCCTCACGCTCGCCATGACCTGCGAGGGACGTGAGGTGACCACCGTCGAGGGACTGGCGGAGGGCGATGAACTGCACGCCATGCAAAAGGCGTTCATCGCCGAGGACGCCTTCCAGTGCGGCTACTGCACTCCGGGCCAGATCATGTCGGCCGTGGCGCTGCTCAAGGAGGGCCATGCGGGCGACGACGTCGAGATCAAGGAGTGGATGAGCGGCAACATCTGCCGCTGCGCCGCCTACCCCCACATACGGGCCGCGATCCGCGCTGTCCGCGACGGAGCCTAGGGAGCCTTGCCGTGCGGCCGATCACCTACTCGCGAGCCACCGACACCGCGACGGCGATCGCCGCGGTCAGCGCCGATCCCACCAGCGACTTCCTGGCCGGCGGCACCACCGAGATCGATCTGCTCCGCCAGAACGTCCTGCATTCACGGCGGCTCGTCGACATCAACGACCTTCCCCTGACGCGCATCGAAGCCACCCCGGAGGGTGGCCTGCGCATCGGATCCCTGGCCCGGATGAGCGAGGTCGCCGCCGCGCCCACCGTGCGCGAGCGCTTCCCCGTGATCTGCCAGGCCCTGGAGCTCGGCGCCTCCGCACAGCTGCGGCACATGGCGTCCATGGGCGGAAACCTCCTGCAACGAGTGCGGTGCTCCTACTACCGGGACGCGGAGTCGCCCTGCAACAAACGTGAGCCCGGCACCGGCTGCTCGGCCATCGAGGGGTTCAACCGCGGTCACGCGATCCTGGGCACCAGCGAGCACTGCATCGCCACCCACCCCTCGGACGTGGCCGTGGCGCTGATGTCCCTCGACGCACGGGTGCACACGCTGGGCCCCGGCGGCGAACGCACCTATGCGTTCGACGACTTCTTCCTCCTGCCCGGCGACTCACCGCACCGCGAGCATCCGATGGAGCACGGCGAGCTGATCACCGACATCGAGGTGCCCGCGACACCCGTGGCGCGCCACTCGCTCTACCTGAAGGTCCGGGACCGCGAGAGTTACGAGTTCGCGCTCGCCTCGGTGGCCGCCGCGGTGTCCGTCGTGGACGGCATCGTCGCGGACGTGCGGGTGGCCCTCGGAGGTGTGGCCACCAAGCCGTGGCGGGCCCGCCGGGTGGAGGACTTCCTGATCGGGGCCGCCGCGGTACGGGACAACTTCGCGCTGGCGGCCCGCGCCGAACTGGCCGAAGCCCGGCCGACCCCCATGAACGCCTTCAAGGTCGAACTCGCGCAGCGCACCATCGTACGCGCCCTCGAAACCCTCACCGCCGACGGAAGCGGGAGCCCGGAATGACGACCGCACCGGCAATCGGACAGCCCCTCGACCGCGTCGACGGCCGCCCCAAGGTCACCGGCAGCGCCCGCTACTCCGCCGAGATCCCGATCCCCGGCATGGCCTACGCCTGTGTGGTCGGCTCCCGCATCGCCAGTGGGCGCGTCACCGACATCGACGCGAGCGCCGCCCAGGCGGAGGAGGGCGTGCTCGCCGTCCTGACCCACCGGAACCTGCCGAGGATCGCGGAGCAGCCGCCGCTGATTCCCTCCCTGGCAGGCACCGCCGCCCCCGGGCAGACCTTTTTCCCGATGCAGGACGACACCGTCCACTACGCGGGTCAGCACATCGCGATCGTCGTCGCCGACACCTGGGAGCGGGCCCAGCACGCGGCGAGCGAGCTGCGCGTGTCCTACGCGGAAACACCCCCGGTCGTCACCCTGGAGCAGGGCCGCGACCAGGCATACATACCCGAGCACATCTTCGGCGGCTGGCTGCCGGGCCGCATCCAGCGCGGAGACATCGATGCGGGTCTCGCGGCGGCGGATGTGCGGGTGGAGGCGACGTTCACGTACGCGGCGAACAACCACAACCCGATCGAGCCGTCGGGCACCACGGCCGAGTGGGACGGCGACGAGCTGGTGCTGCACGACACCACCCAGGGCGTCAACGCCACCCAGATCACCGTCGCCCGGCTGCTCGGTATGCCACTGTCCAAGATCAGGGTGATCGGGCACTATGTCGGCGGCAGTTTCGGCTCCAAGGCCATGATCCACCATCACGCGGCGCTGGCCGCGCTGGCCGCCCGGCACGTGGGCAGGCCGGTCAAGCTCGTGCTGACCCGCGAGCAGATGTTCACCTCGGTCGGGCACCGCGAGGAGCAGGAGCAGCACATCGTCCTCGGTGCGACGCGCGACGGCCTGCTGACCGCCATCCGGCATCACAAGCTGTCCCCGACCTCGCACTTCGACGACTGGGCCGAACCCTCGATCGGCGTGTCGTCGGAGATCTACGCGTGCCCGAACTTCGACGGCGTCTACCGGATCTTCCGGGCCAACACGATGACCCCCACGTTCATGCGGGCGCCCGGAGAAGCGAGCGGCATGCTCGCGCTCGAGGTCGCGATGGACGAACTGGCGCATGAACTCGGTCTGGACCCGCTCGAGCTCCGGC
>NZ_JBQQCE010000033.1:0-36427 GCF_052245645.1 Streptomyces sp. KR55
CCGTCTCCACCGGGACCGCGCCGCCGGTCAGCCCGACGGCCGCCATCCCGAACTGCGGTACCAGCGGCGGCAGTACGCGCCGCAGCGCCGCCGCCGAGATCCGCGCACGGCTGACCCCCGCACCCCGCCACAGCTCCACCCACCGCTCGTCGAGCACGGCGGGCAGCGCGTCGGCCACCAGCCGGCCGAGCAGGCCGCCCGCCGGGACGCCGAGCGCGATCGCGGGCAGGACCATGTTCTCCGGCCCCTGCCAGCCGGACGTCGGCAGCCACCCCAGCCACACCCCGCACACCAGCAGCGCGACGGTGGCCAGCAGGAACTCGGGCACGGCGGCCAGCATCGCGGCGAACCCGCCGGCCGACCCCCGGCCGCGTACCAGCACCGGCGCCACCAGCGCGGCGGCCAGCAGCACGGCCACCGCGAGCGCCACGCCCATCAGGGCCAGCGACACCTGGAGCCCGGCCGTGACCGACGGCAGGACGTCCGTGCCCGACACCCAGGAGGTGCCGAGGTCACCGCGCAGCAGGCCGCCGGCCCACTTCCCCAGCAGGGAAAGGGGACCGGCGTCCAGACCGAGGTCCCGCCGTACGGCGTTCAGGGCCTCCTCGGTCGGCTCCTGCTCGGCGGAGCGGGCACGCAGGACCGTCAGCGCGGGGTCCTTGCCGGAGAGCCAGGGCAGCAGGCCGACGGCGGCGACGACGGCGACGAGGGAGAGGGCGCGCGTCAGCCCTGCCGCGCTGACCGTCCACTCGATCGGGTGATCGTCGTTCAGAGTGTTGCGAGAGCCAGACATGCGCTGGATCCTTGACGTTGATATGACCGGGCTGGTTCCAACCCGGCTGGTGTTGATCGCGTAAGACTCGATCCCTCGTTGAGCGGCCGAGCGGCGTGAGCCAGGAATCCCGAGGTTTCGGCCGAGGGAGGGTTCAATTGACGTACGTGTCCGCCGTGACGAGTTCACGCTCGCGGGGGTCGTGGGCCGCGTCCACGATCCCGGCGGCGTCGCCCTGGATCACGCGCTCGTGCAGCATCGGGATGGCCGCGTCGGTGCCGAGCACGGCGGTCTCGGCCTCCATGATCGCCTTGCGGCGGGCGTCGCCGACGGCGGTCTCGCCCGCCTTCTTCAGCGTCTTGTCCACGGAGGAGACGGCGAGTTGGGAGATGTTGAAGGAGCCGTCGGAGGCGAAGTCGCTGTAGAGGTACGCGGTCGGGTCGCCGGAGTCGAGGACCGTCGCCCGGGACAGGATGAACGCGTCGAACTCGCCCGCGAGCGCGTCGGACTCGATGTTGGCGTATTCGCGGACGTCCAGCTTCACCTTGAACCCGGCCTTCTGGAGCTGCTGTTGCAGCGCCGCCGCGACCTCGGGCAGCTCGGCGCGGTCGGTGAAGGTGCCGATGGTGATGGTCTCGCCGTCCGCCTTCCCGGCCTTGGCCCGCTCGACTTCGGACCGCAGGTCGGCCGCCCACGGCAGCGCCGGGCCGAGCAGCCCCTCGGCGACGTCGGCGCGCCCCTCGTACACGCCCTTCACGATCGACTCGGCGTCGATCGCCTCGCGGGCGGCGGCACGCAGTGAGGCGTCCTTGAACGCGCCCTTCTCGGTGTTGAGATACAGGGTGTTGGTGCGCGGCATCGGGACCTCGGTGATGAGGTCCTGGTCGAGGAGCGCGGCCTGCGACACGGGGACCGCCTCGACGATGTCGGCCTCGCCGCTGCGCAGGGCGGCGGCGCGGGCGGTGCCGTCCGGTACGAACTTCACGTCGATGCCGGGGGCCTTGGCCTTGCCGCCCCAGTAGTCGTCGTAGCGGTCGAGGGTGGCGGAGGAGGTGCCGTTGACCTTGGTCAGTTCGAACGGGCCGGTGCCGGCGTCGATCGGGTCGACGGTCTTCCCCCTGTAGGCCTTCGCCGCGAGGATCGACAGCTGGGGGGAGCTGAGCCGCTGCGGGACGAGGGGGTCTGCGGCGGCCGTGGTGACGGTGACCTTGTTCTCCCCGTCGGCCTTCGCGGTCAGCTCGACGCCGTCGAGGATGCGCGGCTTGGGGGAGGCGGTGGCCGCCTCGGTGAGGGAGTTGACGACGGCCCGGGCGGTGAGTTCGGTGCCGTCGTGGAAGGTGACGCCGTCGCGGATGGTGAAGGTCCAGGTCCGGCCGGACTGCTTCCACTCGGTGGCCAGGGCGGGCAGCGCGTCGCCGTCCGCGTCCAGCTCGACCAGCGTCTCGGCGGTGGACCAACGCGACAGCTTGAACGCGTCGTCGGAGAGCGGCGAGAGGCCCGAGCGCGGCGGCTGCATATGGGCGACGCGGATGCGCTTGCCCTCGGCGGTGCCCGAGCCGGAACCGGTGGACGCGAAGCAGCCGGTGAGCAGGGTGGAGGCCGCGGTGACCGCAGTGAAGGACAGGAAGCGGGCGGGGAGGCGCACGGGAACACTCCGGGTAAGCACAAGGGCAAAGGTTGAGCGTTCGACGACCGTAGCATGATGACAATCGTTTTCAAATCCTGTTTCGATCATGGCGCAGGCGTCGGAACCGTGTGCCTCTGCGGGTCAGAGCCGCGCGCCCTTGAGCGCCATGTGCAGCAGCAGCCGATCCTCGCCGTCGTCCAGGTCCAGGCCGGTCAACTGCTCGACCCGGGACAGGCGGTAGTACAGCGTCTGACGGTGGACGCCCAGCTCGGCGGCCGTGCGGCCGGCCTGGCCCGCGCAGTCGAGGAAGACCTCGGCGGTGCGGGCCAGTTCGCGGTGGGCCGGGGCGAGCAGCGGGGCCACCGCCGGGTCGTGGGCCGCGTCCGGGGGGAGCGTGGTCAGCACGCGGTACGGGCCGATGCCGGACCACTCGGCCACCGGGCCCAGGCGAGGCTCGGCCAGCGCGGCGCGGGCCGCGGCCGAGGCCTGCTGCCAGGCGGTACCCAGCTCGGCGAGTCCGGTGAGCGGCTCACTGACGCCGGCCCGCGCCCCCTCCCGCAGCAGCCGGGACGCCGCCGTCAGCGCCGGCGACCGGACGTCCGTCGAGCGCAGCCGTACCAGCACCGCCAGGCTCTGCCCCGTCGTACCCCACGGCACCGTGCACAGGGCCGTCGTGTGCGGCACCGCACGGGCCGACGGCGCGTCGTCCGGGTCGGCCGACGGCCAGGGAGCGACGCACACCAGGACGTGGAGGCCCTCACCGCGCGGACCCAGAGCCGTCCGCAACGCCGCCACCGCCATGTCGCGCTGCCAGCCGCGCTCCGCCGTGAGGGCCGTACGGAACTCCCGGGTCAGATCCGCCCCGGCCTGCGCCTCGTCCGCGAGCAGCGCCCCGATCCGGCCGGTCACCTCCATGGCGGCGGTCAGCTGTGCGTCGGTGGGCCCCGGCTCGCTGTCGAGCAGCCAGACGTAGCCCAGCACCACACCGCGATGGCGTACCGGCAGACAGATCCGCCCCCGGTACACCCCGGCCTCCGGGGTGGGCGGGATACGGACCGGTCCCGTGGCCCGGGTGATGCCGAAGCCCTCGAACCAGGTCCGGACGGCCGCCGTGGAGCGCCGGGTCAGGATCGAGCGGGCGCGCACCGGGTCCAGGGCCGACGGGTCGAGGTCGCCCTCGCTGTCGTAGGCGCCGAAGGCGATCAGCTCGAAGTCGCGGTTCTCCAGCGTCGCGGGGGCGCCCAGGAGCTCGGAGATCTCGTCGACCAGCTCCTGGTAGTCACCCTCGTAACCCGACGTCACCCGGGCATTCTGCCGCATTTCCCGGCAGCCTTCATACATCTGTCTGAGATCTGTGGCACGGATGCGTGACAGCTGTCGATGGCCGACGATCGGAGGGATCCTTAGGTTTCACGGTGGTTCTCCGTGCCGTACTCGAATGGTCGGGTATCGGCCTTGTGTTGGTTGTTTCCTGGAGGTGCCCCGTGCTGGGTCCCGTGATTCTCGCCGCGTCGCGCAGCGACCGGATGCGACGCCTGATCTCGGCGGCCCCGGTGACGAAACAGGTCGTCGACCGCTTCATCCCCGGCGAGAGGGTGGACGACATCGTCCCGATCGTTCAGGACCTCAGCGCCAAGGGCCTCGAGCTGACCATGGACGTCGTCGGCGAGGACATCACCACCCGCGAACAGGCCGCCGCCGCACGCGACGCCTACCTGGAGCTGGTCGACCAGCTCAAGCCGCTGGAGCTCGGCGAGAAGGTCGAGATGTCGGTGAAGCTGTCGATGTTCGGCCAGGCGCTGGACGGCGGGCACGAGCTCGCGCTCGCCAACGTCCGCCCGGTCGTCGAGGCCGCCGCGGAGATCGGCACCACGGTCACCCTGGACGCGGAGGACCACACCACCCTCGACTCGATGTTCGCCATCCACGAGGAGCTGCGCCGGGACTTCCCGCAGACCGGCTGCGTCATCCAGGCCTACCTCTTCCGCACCGAGGCCGACGCCCGCCGCCTCGCCGCGAACGGCAGCCGCGTCCGCCTTGTCAAGGGCGCCTACAAGGAGCCCGCCGAGGTCGCCTACCAGCAGAAGCACGAGATCGACAAGGCGTACGTCCGTATCCTGCGGACGCTGATGGAAGGGGAGGGGTACCCGATGATCGGGTCCCACGACCCGCGCCTCATCTCCATCGCCCAGGAGCTCGCCCGGCGCGCCGGGCGCAAGCTCGACGAGTACGAGTTCCAGATGCTGTACGGCATCCGCAGCGAGGAGCACCTGCGGCTGGCCGCCGAGGGACACCGCATGCGGGTCTACACGGCCTACGGCACCGACTGGTACGGCTACTTCATGCGCCGCTTGGCCGAGAAGCCGGCGAACCTGCGCTTCTTCGCCCGCTCGCTGGTCACCAAGGGCTGACACCCGCACACACCGCTCAGTAAGGAGTTACGGAACCCATGGACGCTGTAACCCAGGTCCCCATCCCCGTCAACGAGCCGGTGCACGGCTACGCCCCCGGTTCCCCGGAACGCGCTCGCTTGGAGGAGAAGCTCAAGAACCTTGCCGACAACCCCGTTGATCTGCCCTGCACCATCGGCGGTGAGAAGCGGATGGGCGGCGGTGAGGCCTTCCAGGTCGTCCAGCCGCACAACCACAAGGCCGTCCTCGGCACGTACCGCAACGCCACCCAGCAGGACGCGCAGGCCGCCATCGACGCGGCCCTCGCCGCCGCGCCGGCCTGGCGTGCGATGTCCTTCGACGACCGCGCCGCGATCATCCTGCGCGCCGCCGAGCTGCTGGCCGGCCCGTGGCGCGAGACGCTGGCCGCCTCCACCATGCTGGGCCAGTCCAAGACCGCCCAGCAGGCCGAGATCGACACCCCCTGCGAGCTGATCGACTTCTGGCGCTTCAATGTCGCCTACGCCCGCCAGATCCTGGCCGAGCAGCCCCCGGCCAACTCGCCGGGCGTGTGGAACCGGCTCGACCACCGCCCGCTGGAGGGCTTCGTCTACGCGATCACACCGTTCAACTTCTCGGCGATCGCGGGCAACCTGCCGACGGCCCCGGCTCTCATGGGCAACGTCGTCGTCTGGAAGCCGTCCCCGACCCAGACCCACGCCGCCGTGCTGCTGATGCAGCTGCTGGAGGAGGCCGGTCTGCCCAAGGGCGTGATCAACCTGCTCACCGGTGACGGCATCGAGGTCTCCAAGGTCGCCCTGGAGCACCGCGACCTCGCCGGCATCCACTTCACCGGCTCGACCAAGACCTTCCAGTACCTGTGGAAGACGGTCGGCAACAACATCGAGAAGTACCGCTCCTACCCGCGCATCGTCGGCGAGACCGGCGGCAAGGACTTCCTGGTCGCCCACCCGTCGGCCGACCGCGCCGTGCTCAAGACGGCGCTGACCCGGGGTGCCTTCGAGTACCAGGGCCAGAAGTGCTCGGCCACCTCCCGGGCGTACATCCCGGCGTCGATCTGGAACTCCGGCTTCAAGGAGGAGTTCGCCGCCGAGGTCGACTACCTCACCATGGGTGATGTCACCGACCTCTCCAACTTCATGGGCGCCGTCATCGACGAGCGCGCCTTCGCCAAGAACAAGAACGCGATCGACCGCGCCAAGTCGGACCCGGCCTGCACGATCGTCGCGGGCGGCTCCTACGACGACTCGGTCGGCTACTTCGTCCGCCCGACGGTCATCGAGTGCACCGACCCGGAGAACGAGGTCTTCACCACCGAGTACTTCGGCCCGATCCTCGCCGTGCACGTCTACGAGGACGGCAAGTACGAGGAGATGCTGACCCAGATGGAGTCGGTGTCCGACTACGCGCTGACCGGTTCGGTCATCGCGGGCGACCGCGCGGCGGCGGCGTACACGATGGACAAGCTCCGCTACGCGGCCGGCAACTTCTACATCAACGACAAGTCGACCGGCGCCGTCGTCGGCCAGCAGCCCTTCGGCGGCGGCCGCGCGTCCGGCACCAACGACAAGGCCGGCGCACCGCAGAACCTGATGCGCTGGACCCTGACCCGCGCCATCAAGGAGACGCTGGTCCCGCCGACCGACTACACCTACCCGCACATGGGCTGACACCCACGCGGCACCGTGAACTCCGCCCCCGCTCCGGAACCCCCCTCCGGAACGGGGGCGGTTTCCATGCAGACTGGCGTCCATGACGTGGACGCGGACGGTCACCACCGACGACGGCGTACGACTGTGGGCGAGCCGCTCGGGCACGGGCGCCCCGCTGATGCTGTGCCACGGCGGACCCGGCCTGTGGGACATGTTCGAGGACGTGGCGGAGCTGCTGGCGGACCTGGCCACGCTGCACCGCTGGGACCAGCGCGGCTGCGGGCGCTCGCAGCGGTGCGCGGGCCCGTGGACGACCGACCGCTTCGTGGCGGATCTGGACGCCGTACGACGCCACTTCGGCCTGAGGCGCATGGCCCTGCTCGGCCACTCCTGGGGCGCACAACTGGCGCTCAGCTATGCCCTCGCCCACCCGGAGCGGGTCAGCGCGCTGGTGTACGTCGCCGGCACGGGTATCGGCCCGGACGCCGACTGGCACCCGGAGTACAAGGCCACCTTCCTCGCCCGGCTCGGCGAGCACCCCGAACGCCTCGTGCGCTGGCGGGAGTTGACGGGCCGTCCGCAGCCGACCGAGGCGGAGGACCGGGAACGGGCGGTGCTGCAGTGGTCCGCCGAGTTCGTGGACCGCGAGCGGGCCCTGGAACACGCCGGGCGCATGGCCGACCCCTGGTTCGGTGTCAACGCCGAGTGCAACAAGGCCCTCAACGCCGAACGCAGACGCACGTGGGGCACCGCGGACCTGTACGCCGCCTGCCGGGGACTCGACCTGCCCGTCCTCATCCTCGACGGCGCCCACGACCTCCGCCCGCGCTCGGCCGTGGACTCACTGGAGCGGGCCCTGCCGCGGGTGCGCCGCGTCGTACTGCCGGAAGCCGGGCACCTGCCGTGGGTGGAGGACCCGCAGGGGTTCCGGGGAGCGGTGGCGGAGGCGCTATGAGCGGCCCGCCTGACGGCGGTACACCACGCAGCGCCGGAGCGGGCCCTCGGGGACGTCCGGGTCGTCGAAGTCGTCGGCCGGGTCGTGCGTCATGCCGAGGCGGCGCATCACGGCCCGGGAGGGAAGGTTGGTGGCCGTGGTGACGGCGAGGATCTCCGGCAGGGCGAGCTCCTCGAACCCGAAGGCCAGCACCGCTCGGGCCGCCTCCGTGGCGTAGCCGTGGCCCCAGGCCGGGCGGGCCAGCCGCCAGCCGGCCTCCACGCCGGTGAAGGGCTGGCCGTCCTCCACGGGGTCCAGGCCGGTGAAACCGATGAACTCCCCGGTGTCCAGGACCTCGACCGCCCAGAAGCCCCAGCCCCGGCGCTCCAGGTCGGCCTGGAAACGGGCCACGGCCGCGTCGGTCTGCTCCTTGGTGAGGACGCCGGGGAAGTACCGACGGACCTCGGGGTCGGCATTCATCGCGGCCCAAGGGGCCAGGTCGGACCCGCGCCAGTCGCGGAGCAGCAGGCGGTCCGTGCGTAGTTCGGGCATCGCGCCAAAGTAATGGGCCCGAGGCAGGTGAGGTACCGAATTTCGCGGTGATACCGGGACCACGGCCCCGGCGGCACGCAGAGGGAAAGCCCAGCTCACAGCCGTGTGACGTACTCCACCGTCTCAGATAGTAGGAAGCCCAAGTAATTGTGGAGACAGATGCTCCGTCCTCGCTTAGCTTTGTAGGAGCCGAACGTCTCGCTCGATCCAGCGAATGGCGGTCGTGAGCCGGGCCCCGTGCAGGCAATCCCTGCGGCACCGCTCCCCGCCCCACCCGGCGTCTCGTAGACCCCTGCCGCACTCCAGGATTCTCGAAGGAGTCGATTCCCCATGGCCGAGACGACCGTCCGCCGCCGAGTCCGCCGCGCCTCCCGTACGAGCGAGTCCGACCGCAAGAACGCCGCCGCAGCCCTCCAGCGCGCCCTCGACCGCCGTGACAACGGCGGCGAGACCGGCCACTGAAGAGCCGGCCCCACAGACCGGGAGCCGCACCCGCCGGGGTGCGGCGCGGACCCCTACCCTCCGCGCCGCACCTCGAAATAGTCGATGCGCTCACCGCTCGACGCGAGCGCCGACACCTTCAGCCTCGGGGCCGTACCCGCCTCCGCCTCCACGGAGAGGAACGAGAAGCCCCGGTACCGCACCCGCGACCACTCCACCGTCTCCGCCTTCGCGAGCCGCGACCTGGTCCACTGGAAGGTGGTCACGGAGTCCTCGTCGGCGACCTGGCCCTCGTAACTCTCCTTCACGCCCGCCGGAAAGCCGTACAGGTCCTTGCCGCCGCCGCCCGCCGTGACGTACACGATCCCGTCCCGCCCCGGATCCGTCGACGCGCCGATCGGCACCGGCTTGCCCACCCGGCCGTCCCTGACCGCGTCGGTCCGCTCGTAGACGTGGTTGTGCCCGTTGATCACCAGATCCACCTCGTGCCTGGTGAACAGCGGCACCCACTCCGCGCGCACCCCTCCGTCGGAGGCGTGCGAGGACGTGGAGTACGCGCAGTGGTGGAAGAAGACGACCACGAAGTCCACGGCCTTGCGCAGTTCGCCGAGCTTCCTGTCCAGCCACTCGGTCTGCCGACCGTCCGTGTGGCCCAGGTTGGCGGGGATCTCGTACGAGACATCGTTCGCGTCCAGCGCCACGACACCGACGTTGCCGTAGGTGAACGCGTACACGCCCGGGGCCCTGCGCGGGTCGAAGCCGTTGTCCGGCAGGGAGAAACGGGCGAGTTGGCCGCCGTAGCCGTCAGGGGAGTACCAGGCCTCCATGTCGTGGTTGCCGGTCGTCACCATCCACGGCACCGACTTCGCCACCGGCTCGGTCTGCCTCATGAACAGGTCCCAGTGTGTGGGGTCGTACGCATCCGAGTCCCTGCCCCGGCCGGTGGGGTTGGCGTAGCAGATGTCGCCGGCGTGGAGGTGGAAGGCGGGCTTCTGGCGCAGCAGCAGCTTGTCGTTGAGGGCCGCGGCCTCGCCGACACCCTGGTCGCCGAAGGCGGTGAAGACGAAAGACCGCGGGTTCGCCGGTGCCGTGCGGAACGAGCCGATGGTGGAACGGTGTTCGGGCGAGGCCGGGTCGAAGCCGTCGTGGCCGACGCCGTAGTAGTACGTCGTGCCGGGGAGGAGGGCGTCCAGGGCGGCATGCACGTAGTACTGCTCGACCGCCGCGCGCACGCCCTGCACCTGAGGCGTGTGCAGGTCGCGTACCTCGGCCTCGATCCTGCGGCCCAGGTCGTCGGGGCGGACACCGATCCGGACGTACGGCTTCCGCACCGCGGCGGGTACCTGCCAGGAGATCCGCATCTGGGTCTTCGGGTCGGCGCCGAACGCGAGATGGCGGCCGAAGGGGGCGACGGCGGCACCCGGTGCGCGAGAGGCGGTCGGGCTCGGTGTCGTCCGCGTCGACCCCGACCCCGAACAGCCGGTCAGCAGTCCGCCCGCCACCGCGCCCGCCGTCACCAGGGTGCGGCGCCGGACCAGCCTGGTGTGCAGGTACTCGTACTGCTCCGCCATGCCCATCCGGCGGGCGAGCTGCGGCGGAATGCCGACATCAGGGGTCTCCATGCGGGTGAACTTCCCAGCACACCCCAACACCCGTCATACGTACGGGTGAACGGACGGCGACACGATGATGCTGTCGCCCGTCGGGGTGTCCGTATCGCGGACGCCCCGTGTCATTCCATGGGACGAGGAGTACGGTACCCGTATGTCTCGCAGCATCAATCTCGCAGTGATCCCCGGTGACGGCATCGGCCAGGAGGTCGTGGCCGAAGGCCTGAAGGTCCTCTCCGCCGTCCTCCCGCAGGATGTGAAGCTGGAGACCAAGGAGTACGACTTCGGCGCCCAGCGCTACCACGCCACCGGTGAGACCCTCACCGACGCCGACCTCGACGACCTCAAGAAGCACGACGCCATCCTGCTGGGCGCGATCGGCGACCCGAGCGTCCCCTCCGGCGTCCTGGAGCGCGGCTTCCTGCTCAAGCTCCGCTTCGCCTTCGACCACCACGTCAACCTGCGTCCGTCGAAGCTGCTCCCCGGCGTCGCCACCCCGCTCGCCGGCCAGCCGGAGATCGACTTCGTCGTGGTCCGTGAGGGCACCGAGGGTCCGTACACCGGCAACGGCGGCACCATCCGCAAGGGCACCCCTCACGAGGTCGCCACCGAGGTGTCCGTCAACACGGCCTACGGCGTCGAGCGTGTCGTCCGTGACGCCTTCGCCCGCGCCCAGGCCCGCCCCCGCAAGAAGCTCACGCTGGTCCACAAGAACAACGTGCTCACCTTCGCGGGCCACCTGTGGACGAACATCTTCAACAAGGTGGCCGAGGAGTACCCCGAGGTCACCACCGAGTACATCCACGTCGACGCGGCCACCATCTACCTGGTCACCCAGCCCGAGCGCTTCGACGTCATCGTCACCGACAACCTCTTCGGCGACATCATCACCGACCTCGCCGCGGCCGTCTCCGGCGGCATCGGCGTCGCCGCGAGCGGGAACATCAACCCGTCCGGCGAGTTCCCCTCGATGTTCGAGCCCGTGCACGGCTCGGCGCCCGACATCGCCGGCCAGGGCAAGGCCGACCCCACCGCCACGGTCCTGTCCGTCGCCCTGCTGCTGCGCCATCTCGGCCATGAGTCCGAGGCGACCCGGATCGAGGACGCGGTCTCCGCCGACCTCGCGGACCGCGTCGGCAAGCCGGCCCGCAGCACCTCCGAGATCGGCGACGCGCTCGCCGTACGAGTAGCCGGCTGACCCGCGCCACTCGAAATCTCGCAGATCTAGCAGATCACGCAGATCTTTCGAAGGCCGCCGGGTCGCAATCCGCACCCGGCGGCTTTTCTCTGTCCCTGCCGGGTGCGACCATCAACCCTGGGCCGCATTTCACGCCGTTGTTCTCCCCCAGCTCTCGGCTTCGCTCGAGCAGGGTGGACCCCCATCGGCAACCCGCGCGCGATAATCGAACGCGGAGCCGCGGAATGAGGGAATGCTCGGACGTCCTAGCACTGGCCACTGGCAGTACGGGGCGTGAGCGCGGCCCGTCACTACAACCGGTGAAGGACAACCACTCATGACGACGCCCACGATCGAGCTCAAGCCCTCCGCCAACCCGCTCTCCGATGCGGAGCGCGAGGCGATCCTCGCCAGCCCCGGCTTCGGCCGCCACTTCACCGACCACATGGTCACCATCAAGTGGACCGAGGGCCGCGGCTGGCACGACGGACAGCTCGTCCCGTACGCGCCGATCTCCCTCGACCCCGCCACCACCGTCCTGCACTACGCGCAGGAGATCTTCGAGGGCCTCAAGGCCTACCGCCGGCCCGCCGGCTCGGTCGCCACCTTCCGCCCGGACCAGAACGCCCTGCGCTTCCAGCGCTCCGCCCGCCGGCTCGCGATGCCCGAGCTGCCGGTCGAGACGTTCATCGAGGCCTGTGACGTGCTGGTCCGGCAGGACAAGGCATGGGTCCCGGCGCACGGCGGCGAGGAGTCCCTCTACCTGCGCCCGTTCATGATCGCCACCGAGGTCGGCCTCGGCGTGAAGCCCGCCAACGAGTACCTCTTCCTGGTCATCGCCTCCCCGGCCGGCGCCTACTTCCCCGGCGGCGTCAAGCCGGTCTCCATCTGGGTCTCCGAGGACCGCGTCCGCGCCGTCCCCGGCGGCATGGGCGACGCCAAGACCGGCGGCAACTACGCCGCGTCCCTCCTCGCCCAGGCCGAGGCCGCCGCCAAGGGCTGCGACCAGGTCTGCTACCTCGACGCGGTCGAGCACAAGTGGGTCGAGGAACTCGGCGGCATGAACCTGTACTTCGTGTACGGCGACCGCATCGTCACGCCGTCTCTGACGGGCTCCATCCTGGAGGGCGTCACCCGCGACAGCCTGCTCACCGTCGCCCGTGACCTCGGCTACGAGGCCGAGGAGGGCCGCGTCTCCGTCGACCAGTGGCAGCGCGACACCGAGAACGGCACCCTCACCGAGGTCTTCGCCTGCGGCACGGCCGCCGTCATCACCCCGGTCGGCACGGTCAAGCGCGCGGGCGGCGAGTGGCAGCACTCCGGCGGTGAGCCCGGCGAGGCCACGCTGCGGCTCCGCCAGGCGCTCCTCGACATCCAGCGGGGCACTGCTGTGGATCAGCACGGGTGGATGCATTTGCTTGGCTGACGGTGTGTTCTGCTCCCCGGCGTTTGGTCCGCACCCGGCGTGGGTGTGGGCCTCGCTGGGGGCTGCCGCCCCCAGGCCCCCTTCGGCCTGAACGGCCTCGTCCTCAAACGCCGGACGGGCTGAGTTATGCCGGCCGGCGGCCATAGACACTCGTCAGATTGTTTGAGCGGCGTTCAATTTATGCGCCTCGATCCCTCGTAAATGTTCCTGTTTCTTGCATCTGTCGTTTAGGGTGATGCTCTAAATCTGGGGATGGCAAGGAGGTGCCCGCGTCATGAGACTGACCCCCACGGAGCGTGATCGGCTGCTGCTCTTCGGGGCCGCCGAGTTGGCCCGCGCTCGTCGTGCCCGGGGACTGCGGCTCAATGTGCCGGAGGCGACCGCGCTCATCGCGGACGCCGTGTGCGAGGCCGCCCGCGACGGGGCCCGGCTCGCCGAGGCCGTTGAGCGGGGCCGGTGCGTTCTCGGCCCTGACGATGTGCTGCCCGGCGTTGCGGACGTGGTCACCGAGGTGCACGTCGAGGCCGTCTTCGACGACGGCTCGCGGCTTGCGGTCGTCTCCGACCCCATCGGGGGCGGGCTGGGGGAGCAGGGCCCGGGGGCGCTGTTGCCGGGGCCCGAGCATGCCGAGCCCGAGGCGGTCGTCCGGCTGACGGTCACCAACACCGCCACCGTGCCGGTGTCCGTGACCTCGCACTTCCACTTCTTCGAGGCCAATCCGCGGCTCGCCTTCGACCGCGCGCAGGCCTACGGCATGCGGCTCGCCGTCCCCGCCGGGTCCTCCGTGCGCTTCGGGCCGGGGGAGAGCGTCGAGGTCGGGCTCGTGCCGATCGGGGGTGATCGCATCGCGATCGGCTTCGCCGGTCTGGTCGACGGGGCACTGGACGCGCCGGGGGCGAAGGAAGAGGCCCTGCGCAGGGCCGCCGCCTGTGGATATCTGGGAGCAGAGCGGTGAATCCGTACGAGTACGCCGGTACGCACGGCCCGCGCGCGGGCGACCGCATCCGTCTGGGCGACTCGGGGCTGGTGATCCGTGTCGAGTCCGACTCCCAGCAGTACGGCGACGAGTTCCTCGCCGGTTTCGGCAAGACCGCCCGTGACGGACTGCACCTCAAGGCCGCCGCCGTCCGCGAGACCTGTGACGTGGTCATCAGCAACGTCGTCGTCATCGACGCGGCGCAGGGCATACGCAAGGTCTCCATCGGCATCCGCGAGGGCCGGATCCATGCGATCGGGCGGGCAGGCAACCCC
Organism: Streptomyces sp. KR55; assembly: GCF_052245645.1. Taxonomy (NCBI): domain Bacteria; kingdom Bacillati; phylum Actinomycetota; class Actinomycetes; order Kitasatosporales; family Streptomycetaceae; genus Streptomyces; species Streptomyces sp. KR55. The sequence goes on from NZ_JBQQCE010000033.1 coordinate 13,854, forward strand.
GACACCCTCGACGGGGTCGACGTCGTGGTCGGCACGGGCACCTCGATCGTGTCCGGTGAGGGGCTCATCGCCACCGCCGGGGCCGTCGATACCCATGTCCACCTGCTGTCGCCGCGCATCATGGAGGCCTCGCTGGCATCCGGCGTGACCACGATCATCGGGCAGGAGTTCGGGCCGGTGTGGGGGGTCGGGGTCAACTCGCCGTGGGCGCTCAGGCATGCGTTCAACGCCTTCGACGCCTGGCCGGTCAACATCGGGTTCCTGGGGCGGGGTTCGTCCTCGGGGGAGACTCCCTTGATCGAGGCGCTCGCCGAGGGTGGCGCGAGTGGCTTCAAGGTGCACGAGGACATGGGCGCCCATACGCGGGCGTTGGACACCGCGCTCCGGGTCGCCGAGGAGTACGACGTCCAAGTCGCCCTGCACAGTGACGGGTTGAACGAGTGCCTGTCGGTGGAGGACACCCTCCGCGTCCTTGAGGGCCGCACCATCCACGCCTTCCACATCGAGGGCTGCGGCGGCGGACACGTGCCGAATGTGTTGAAGATGGCGGGAGTTCCGAATGTCATCGGCTCCTCCACCAATCCCACCCTCCCCTTCGGCCGGGATGCGGTCGCCGAGCACTACGGCATGATCGTCTCCGTCCACGACCTGAAAACCGACCTGCCGGGCGACGCCGCCATGGCCCGCGACCGCATCCGCGCCGGGACGATGGGCGCCGAGGACGTGCTGCACGACCTGGGCGCGATCGGCATCACCTCGTCGGACGCGCAGGGCATGGGCCGGGCCGGCGAGACCGTCCGCCGTACATTCGCGATGGCCGGGAAGATGAAGGCCGAGCTCGGCGCCCCGGACGAGCACGACAACGAGCGCGTCCTGCGCTACCTGGCGAAGCTGACCATCAACCCGGCCATCGCACACGGCCTTTCCCACGAGGTCGGGTCGATCGAGGTCGGCAAGCTCGCCGACATCGTGCTGTGGCGGCCGGAGTACTTCGGGGCCAAGCCGCAGCTCGTGCTGAAGGCGGGCTTCCCGGCGTACGGCGTGGTCGGCGACCCCAACGCGGCGACCGACACCTGCGAACCGCTGCTCCTGGGGCCGCAGTTCGGGGCGTACGGTGCCACGCCCGCCGACATCTCGGTCGCCTTCGTCGCACAGGCGGCCGTGGACCAGGGGTGGGACTCCATGCCGACGCGCCGCCGCAGGGTCGCCGTCCGCGGCACTCGCGGCATCGGCCCCGCCGACCTGCGCCTCAACTCCCGTACCGGATCCGTCGACGTCGACCAGCGCACCGGCCTGGTCACCCTCGACGGCGAGCCGCTCCGCTCCGAGCCGGCGGACTCGGTCTCCCTCAACCGCCTCTACTTTTTGTGACACATCTGCGGAAAGTGTCACGCTTTCAGAAAAGGACACCCACATGCCTGCTGCCGCCGACGGCTTCCGCATGCCCGCTGAGTGGACCCCGCACGAGCGCACCTGGATGGCGTGGCCGGGCCCCAACCCCACCTTTGACGACCCGGACGACCTCGCCGCGGCACGGGTCGCCTGGGCGTCGGTCGCCCGCACGATCCGCCGCTTCGAGCCGGTGACGGTGGTGTGCGGCCCCGGACAGTCGGCGGAAGCGAAAAGCCTGTTGGGCGAGGGCATCGACACCGTCGAACGCCACCTCGACGACGCCTGGATGCGCGACATCGGCCCCACGTTCCTCACCGACGGCAACGGTGAACTCGCCGCAGTCGACTGGACGTTCAACGGCTGGGGAGCCCAGTCCTGGGCTCGCTGGGAGCACGACGCGAAGATCGCCGCGTACGTCTCGGACCTGGCGGGTTCCGCAAGGACGTACACCTCGAAGCTCGTCAACGAGGGCGGCGCCATCCACGTCGACGGCGAGGGCACGGTCCTGCTCACGGAGACCGTGCAGCTCGGCCCCGAGCGCAACCCCCACTGGACGCGCGAGGAGGTCGAGGCGGAGATCCACGCCCACCTCGGCACCCGCAAGGCGATCTGGCTGCCGCGCGGCCTCACCGGCGACTACCCCCCGTACGGCTTCGGCACCCTCGGCCATGTCGACATCGTCGCCGCCTTCGCCCGCCCCGGCGTCGTGGTCGCCCACCACCAGCCCGACCCGGCGCACCCCGACCACGAGGTGACCAAGGAGATCATCGGCCTGCTGAGGGCGCAGACCGACGCCCGCGGCCGCCGCCTGGAGGTCGTCGAGGTGCCCGCCCCGACCGTCCTGGAGGCCGACGGCCACTGGGCCGACTACTCCTACATCAACCACTACCTCTGCAACGGCGGCGTCGTTCTGTGCGCCTTCGACGACCCTCGCGACGAACTCGCCGCCGGGATCTTCCGACGCCTCTTTCCCGACCGGACGGTGACATTGGTGGACGCCCGTACGATCTTCGCGGGTGGTGGAGGCATCCACTGCATCACGCAACAGCAGCCGAAGATCTAGGAGCCGTCGGATGGCCGGTGCGCGGAAGAACGCCCCGCCCCGCGAGGACGTCCTCGCCGCCGCCATGGAGATGATCGCCGAGCGCGGTCTGGAGAAGCTCACCATGGCGGCGCTCGGCCGCGAGGTCGGCATGAGCAGCGGTCACCTGCTCTACTACTTCCGCTCCAAGGACGAGCTGCTGCTGCAGACCCTGGAGTGGAGCGAGGGCCGGCTCGGCGTCGAGCGCGGCCGGCTGCTCAGCCGCACGGCCACGGCCCGCGAACGCCTCGACGCCTACGTCGACCTGTACGTTCCCGACGGCCACCGCGACCCGCACTGGACCCTCTGGCTGGAGGTCTGGAACCGCTCGCAGAACGCCGACGACGGCGCCCGCGACCGGCAGTCCGCGATCGAGGGCGCCTGGCATCGCGACCTGGTGGCGCTGCTCGCGGAGGGGGTGTCGCGCGGCGAGTTCCGCCCGGTCGACCCGGACCGCTTCGCGGCCCGGCTGCGCGCGCTGCTGGACGGCTTCTCCATCCATGTGGCGATCGGGCTGCGGGGGACGGACCGCGAGCAAGTGCTCAGGCACGTACGGGAGTTCCTGGACGATGCACTCACGCGCCCGGACGCCTGAGGAAGCGCCCAGGTTGTACGCATTCCTGCGGATTGACCCCGTGCAGGGTGGTGCCTTTGCATCGTTGTGAGCCCTCGGCGCAGGGTCGGGGGAACAGCGCTGAACGGGGAACACGGGGGAACGCATGTCCAGATCCGTACGTCTGGTGTCCATCGCCGCACTGACCAGCGGGCTCATCACGTTGACCACGACCACGGCGTCGTCCGCTCCGGCGCCCGTCACCGAGAGAATCACCCTGTCCACGACGGGGGAGCAGGGCAACAGCCACTCCTACGGCCCGGACTTCAGCGCCGACGGCCGGTTCGCGGTCTTCACGTCGGACGCGTCCAACCTGGTGCCCGGTGACACCAACGGGCAGCCGGACGTCTTCGTGCGCGATCTGCGAGGGGGCGACATCGAGCGGGTCAGCGTCAGTTCGGACGGCGCCCAGGCCGACAGCGACTCGTCCGCGCAGGCCATCAGTGCCGACGGGCGGTACGTCCTCTTCCGCTCCGGGGCCAGGAACCTGGTCCACTGGGACAACCCGCCCGCGGACGCGGGGGCCGACGACGTCTACCTCCACGACCGGCGCACCGGCAGCACGGAACGGGTCAGTGTCGGCTTCGACGGCGGTTCCGCCTATGCGGCCGGCGCCTACCTGTCGGCGAACGCCCGCTACATCGCCTTCAACGCCAAGGCCGACCGGATGGAGAGCGGGGCCCGCGACCTCTTCGGCGCCGTGTACGTCTTCGATCGCCGCACCGGCACCACGGAGCGGCTCAGCAACCGGAACCGCCCGGACAACCCCGCGCTTCTGCAGGGCATGAGCGCCGACGGCCGCCATGTGGCGTACACGCAATTGGTGCCACGCAGCGGGCGCGGTGCCACCTGGGTGCACGACCGCCGCACCGGCACCGAGGAACAGGTCAACGTCAAGCCGGACGGCACCCCGGGAGAGCGGTACGGGATCCCCGCCTCGCTCTCCGCGGACGGTCGCACCATCGCTTTCGTGGGGGACGAGGACCTGACCCCGGGCGGCACCCCCGACGGCGCGCCCGACCTGTACGTCCGCGACCTGCGCACGGACATCACCCGGCGGGTCGACGCCGGTCCCGACGGCGAGAGCCTGCTCGACAGGCCCCTGCTCAGCCCGGACGGCCGGTACCTGGCCTACGAGGCCTCCCCGCGGTCGGCGGACGGAGGGCGCGGCCCGACCAACGTCTACCTCCGCGACCTGCGCACCGGAGCCACCCGACTGGTCAGCGAGTCCCTCACCGGAGGGCCCGTGACGGACACCTATGCGTGGCTCACCTCGGTGAGCGCGGGGGCGAAACGCATCGGATTCTCCAGCGCCTCGTCCCGGCTCGTCGCCGACGACACCAACGGCAGCAACGACGGCTTCGTACGCCGCATGCGCTGAGCCGCCCATGCCCCGCACGGAAGATCACGGGTTCGCATACTGAGACGGACGGTGAGCACGGGGGCGGTCTGTGCCAAACTGCCCCCGTGCTCTCGTTCGCCACGATTATTGGCAGCAGGCGCGCCGGTCCGCAGTGACCGCCACGTACGACCACGTACGGGCGGACACCGTCGTCCTCGACCCGCGCGCAGACCTCTCGCACCCGCGAGAGGTTTTTCGCATTTCTGGCCCACCTTCAGCCGGAGGCTCAGCGCGCGGGATCATGGGAGGACGGTGGAACCGGTCATTCCGGTACTGACCGAGATCCATACATCAGGAGCCTTCAGACCATGACGGAAACCAGCGAGCTGGACGACTCGTTCCACGTCTTCGACACCACCCTGCGCGACGGCGCCCAGCGGGAGGGCATCAACCTCACCGTCGCGGACAAGCTGGCCATCGCACGGCACCTGGACGACTTCGGCGTGGGCTTCATCGAGGGCGGCTGGCCGGGCGCCAACCCGCGGGACACCGAGTTCTTCGCCCGCGCCCAGCAGGAGATCGACTTCCGGCACGCCCAGCTCGTCGCCTTCGGCTCCACCCGTCGCGCCGGCACCACCGCTGCCGAGGACCCGCAGGTCAAGGCTCTTCTGGACTCAGGCGCCCCGGTGATCACGCTGGTCGCCAAGTCCCACGACCGGCATGTGGAACTGGCCCTGCGCACCACGCTCGACGAGAACCTGGAAATGGTCCGCGACACGGTGTCGTACCTGCGCGAGCAGGGCCGCCGCGTCTTCGTCGACTGCGAGCACTTCTTCGACGGCTACCGCGCCAACCCCGAGTACGCCAAGGCCGTCGTCCGTACGGCGTCGGAGGCCGGCGCCGACGTCGTCGTGCTGTGCGACACCAACGGCGGCATGCTCCCGGCTCAGGTCCAGGCGGTCGTCTCCACGGTCCTGGCCGACACCGGCGCCCGGCTCGGCATCCACGCCCAGGACGACACGGGCTGCGCGGTCGCCAACACCCTCGCCGCGGTGGACGCGGGCGCCACCCATGTGCAGTGCACGGCGAACGGCTACGGCGAGCGCGTCGGCAACGCCAACCTCTTCCCGGTCGTGGCGGCCCTGGAACTGAAGTACGGCAAGAAGGTGCTGCCCGAGGGCCACCTCCGCGAGATGACGCGCATCAGCCACGCCATCGCGGAGGTCGTGAACCTCACCCCGTCCACGCACCAGCCCTATGTAGGCGTGTCCGCCTTCGCGCACAAGGCGGGCCTGCACGCCTCCGCCATCAAGGTCGACCCGGACCTGTACCAGCACATCGACCCCGAGCTGGTCGGCAACACCATGCGCATGCTGGTCTCGGACATGGCGGGCCGCGCCTCCGTCGAGCTCAAGGGCAAGGAGCTCGGCATCGACCTCGGCGGCGACCGCGAGGTGGTCGGCCGGGTCGTCGAGCGCGTGAAGGAGCGCGAGCTCAAGGGCTACACGTACGAGGCCGCCGACGCCTCCTTCGAACTGCTGCTGCGCACCGAGGTCGAGGGCAAGCCCCTGAAGTACTTCGAGGTCGAGTCCTGGCGCGCGATCGTCGAGGACCGCCCCGACGGCAGCCACGCCAACGAGGCCACCGTGAAGCTGTGGGCCAAGAGCGAGCGCATCGTCGCGACCGCGGAGGGCAACGGCCCGGTCAACGCCCTCGACCGCGCCCTGCGCGTCGCACTGGAGAAGATCTACCCGCAGCTCGCCAAGCTCGAGCTGGTCGACTACAAGGTCCGCATCCTGGAGGGCGTCCACGGCACCCAGTCCACGACCCGCGTCCTGATCTCCACGTCCGACGGGGCGGGGGAGTGGTCGACGGTGGGCGTCGCGGAGAACGTCATCGCCGCGTCGTGGCAGGCCCTCGAGGACGCGTACACCTACGGCCTGCTGCGGGCCGGCGTGGAACCTGCCGCGTAAGTCACGCCAGCCTCCGGACTGCGTACCGGGCGGCGTGAGGTCGCACGCGGGCGTGGATGCCGGTCCCGGGGAATTCCTCCTCGGGACCGATGTCCGTTTCTGCCCCGTTCAGGTAGCTTCGAACATATGAAGGCTGCGCTGGTACAAAGGCTCGTACGCCTGTTGATCGTGCCTGTCGCCGCCATGCTGGCGGTGCTGCTGACCGGTGCGCCCGGCGCACACGCGGCCACCGATCTGTCCGAGGTCGCCGCCGCCCTGCGCGAGAGTCCGGTCTACGTGGACCCGGCCGCGTCCGACGTGCTGTCGGAGTCGGACGCCGACGCGCTCGCCGACAAGATCCGGGACGCGGACAAACCCATCTTCCTGGCGGTCCTCCCGTCCGACTACCCCACGCAGAACCTCTTCCAGAACCTGCGCACGGAAACCGGCGTCACGGGCCTGTACGGCATCCGGCTCGGCGACGAGTTCGACGCGCGGGCCGACAGCGCCGTGCTGAGCCGCGATGCCGTGTCCAACCTGGTCACGGCCGTGCAGAGCGCGGGCGACGCCAAGGCCCAGCTGAACGACTTCGTCGACGACGCGCTGCGCAACGTGGGCGGCACGGCGCCGAGCAGCTGGAGCGAGGGCACCGGCGACGGCGTGTCGACGACCGCGCTGATCACCTTCGGTGCGGTGCTGGTGGCCGGTGGCGCGGGCGCGTACACGCTGGTCCGCCGCAACCGCCGCCGCCATGAGGAGGACCAGCGGGTGGCGCTGGAGAAGCTGCGCGTCGTGGTCGACGAGGACATCACGGCCTTCGGCGAGGAACTGGACCGGCTGGACTTCCACCCCGCCGAACCCGACGCCGACGACGCCATGCGCGCGGACTACGAACACGCGCTGGACGCGTACGACAAGGCGAAGTCGCTCATGGCGGCCGCGCAGAAACCCGAGGACGTACGCGCGGTGACCCAGTCGGTGGAGGACGGCCGCTTCTCGCTCTCCGTCCTGGCCGCCCGCCGCGAGGGCTGCCCGCTCCCTGAGCGTCGCCCGCCCTGCTTCTTCGACCCGCGCCACGGCCCCTCGGTCGCCGACGCGACCTGGACACCGTCCGGCGGCGCGACCCGCGAGGTCCCGGTCTGCGCGGCGGACCAGGCCCGCCTCGCCGACGGTGCCGACCCCATGGTCCGTGAGGTGGACACCGAATACGGCCGCCGCCCGTACTGGGAAGCGGGCCCGGCCTACGGCCCCTGGGCCGGCGGTTACTTCGGGGGCGGCATCCTCCCCGGTCTGCTCATCGGCACGATGCTCGGCAACCTGATGGCCACGCCGACGTACGCCGCCGACTACGGCTCCGGTTACGGCGACTTCGGCGTCGGCGGCTATGAGGGCGGTGACGTCTCCGGCGCGGACTTCAACACCGACGACTTCAGCGGTGGCTGGGGCGGCTTCGGTGGCGGGGACTTCGGCGGCGGGGGGGACTTCGGGGGCGGGTTCTGAGCCGACTGTCGGATGTGGAACGGGCCCGGTGCTTGGCAGCACCGGGCCCCGTACGTGTACGGAAGCTCAGAGCGTCGCCGCCGCCGAGGCGATCGCGGAGGCGAAGGTGGAGACCTCGGTGTAGACACCGGGGGCGTTGGGCCGGGCGCAGCCTATGCCCCAGCTGGTGATGCCGACCTGGACCCAGGCGCCGGCCGCATCCCTGCGGAACATGGGGCCACCGGAGTCGCCCTGGCAGGTGTCGACGCCGCCCGCCGTGTAGCCGGCGCAGATCTCCTCGTTCGCGATGAGGCCGCTGTAGCCGCTGTAGGAGCGGCAGGTGGCGTCGCTGACGAACGGCACGTTCGCCTTGAGGAGGTAGCGCTGCTGGCCGCCGCCCTCGGTGGCGGCACCCCATCCGGCGATGGTGAAGGTGCCGGTGTTGTACTGCGAAGTCGTGGCGATCTTCAGGGTCGGCAGGTTGATCGGCTGGGCGAGTTTGATCAGGGCCCAGTCCTTGCCGTTTCCGTTGTAGCCGGGGGCCCGGTAGACCTTGGTGGACCGGACCTGGACGCGGCCGCTCGTGGACTGCAGGTCCACGACGCCCGCGGTGGCGGTGATGCTGGTGTTGTTGCCGGTGGCGCCCACACAGTGCGCGGCGGTCAGCACGATCTGCTGGGTGTACAGCGCGCCGCCACAGCCCATCGACAGCCGGACCATGAACGGGAACTCGCCCTGCGCGGCGCGGGTACCGCCGACGACGGGCGCGGGGGCCGCCTGCGCGGGGGACACGGGCTGAAGGCTGACGACCGCCAGCGCGGCCGCACCGGCGACCGCGCATCTCTTGAGGGCTTTGAGGAGTCTCTTCAACGTGACGCCTTCCGTGGGGGGTGTGGTGACGGGAACATGCCAAATCCACGCGGAAGGATGGCCCGCGTGATGGCAAGGACACGTCAAATTCCGGTTGCTGGATTATGAGAACGCTGTGAGCGCACACACAAGGGGCGCAATCCAGCCAGCCCGCCTCGGGGGCGCATAGCGGACAGCATCCGGCCTAATCCCGAATTACCGTCACCCCATGCCCACGTCGGAGTCCCCCGCAGAGCCCCTCGCCTTTGAAGCCGTCGCGCATCTGGATGCCTGGCTCACAGCGCACCCAGCCGCTCACGCCGGCCTGTGGATCAAGGTCGCGAAGAAGGGCTCCGGTCTGCCTTCCGTCACCGCCGCCGAGATCAACGACGTGGCCCTGTGCCATGGGTGGATCACCGGACAGCGCAGGGCGCTCGACGGGACGTACTACCTGCAGCGGATCACGCCGCGCAGGCCCGGCAGTCTCTGGTCGATGGTCAATGTGCGGCGGGTGGAGGAGCTGAGCGCGGCCGGGCGGATGCGGCCGGGCGGGATCGCCGAGGTGACGGCCGCGCAGGCGGACGGGCGGTGGGCGGCGGCGTACGAGTCGCAGAAGCAGGCCACCGTGCCGGAGGATCTCGCCGCGGCGCTGGAGGGGAACCCCCGCGCCAAGGCCGCCTTCGAGCGGCTCGGGCGGACGGAGCGGTATCTCGTCATCCTCGGGCTGCTCCAGGCCCGTACGGAGCACAGTCGTGCCGCCCGGCTGACGGCGTCGGTGGCGAAGTTGGAGCGGGGCTGAGACGGCGAGCGCCCGCCCTCCGGCACGGGGGAGTGGAGGGCGGGCGCGCTCGGTCACGCGACCGGCGGGTTGATCCGTTCGGTCACGTGATGGTGCGGGTTCAGGCGTTCCTGATCGCCGAGATGTCGAAGTTCAGCTTGATCTTGTCGGAGACCAGGACGCCGCCCGTCTCCAGCGCCGCGTTCCAGGTCAGGCCCCACTCGGAGCGCAGGATCTCGGCCTTGCCCTCGAAACCGACGCGGTCGTTGCCGAAGGGGTCCTTCGCGGCGCCGTTGAACTCCAGGTCGATGGTGAGCGGCTTGGTGACACCGAGGATCGACAGGTCGCCGGTGATGCGGTAGTCGTCGCCGAGGGCCTCCGCCTTGGTGGAGCGGAAGGTCATCGTCGGGAACTCGTCGGCCTTGAAGAAGTCCGAGCTCTTCAGGTGGCCGTCGCGGTCGGCGTTGCCCGTGCTGACGCTGTCCATCTTGACGTCGATGGAGGCGGTGGACTTCGAGGGGTCGGTGCCGTCCAGGTGCAGCGAGCCGGTGAAGTCGAGGAAGGAGCCCTTGACGTTCGTGACCATGGCGTGGCGGGCGACGAAGCCGATCGTCGTGTGTGCGGAGTCGATCGTGTAGTCGCCGGTCAGCGCGGCCAGGTCGGGGTTCACGGCCGTGCTCTCGGTCGAGGTGTCGGCGGTGTCGGAGTTCTTCTTGCCGAAGATACCCATGGTGTGCTCCTCAGGGGACGGGGGCTGTTGAGCCTTCATGCTGTTGAATATTCAACGACATCAACGGAGCCGACCGTAGACCTATTCCCTTCAAGTTTCAACGTCATCTGTCGGGTGTCGCGGTTGGATCACCGGCCGGGGTGGTACCCGCTGATCGTGTTCTCGGTCGCGGTCCTGGTCGAGCTGATGCGAAGCAGCACGTCAGGCGGGCACGTCAAATGCTGGGAGCGCTTCGCGGAGAGCGCCGCCCGGCTGCCGGAGTGCGTGCCGGACGCCCCCGGCCTCGATCTGACCGTCTACTTTCTCGGCGAGCGGGAACGGGTCGAGGCCCTGTCCCCGCACGTACGGTTCGTCATGCTGCGGCCGGCCCTCGCCACCTCCGCCCTGATGTCGGCCGACGGAGCGGAGGACATCTCCGACCTCGCCCCCCACCATCGCCGGCTGGCCGCGCTGCTGCCCCGGCACGACGTCTGGCATCTGACGCACAGTTTCGCCTACGCCGCCACCGCGGTGCGGCTGGCCCACCGCGCCGCCCGCAACGGCGCCCGGACGCCCCGGCTCGTCGCCTCCGTGCACACCGACGTCCCCGCGCTGGCCTCCGTCTACAGCCGCTACCTGGCCGACCGGTGGCTGCCCGGCGCCCACCGCCGGACGGGGGAGTTCCTCTCGGCCCGCGCCGAGACCCTGCTGCGCCGGCGACGGGACCGGCTGCTCGGCGCCTGCGAACAGGTGCTGGTCCCCACCCCGGCCGGAGGCGCGGAACTCGCCCGGACCCTGGGCGCCGACCGGGTCGCCCTGCTCCACCGCGGCATCGACCACCGGCGCTTTGGGCCCGACCCCACGGCGAGGGCCCGGCTCGCCCGGGAGTACGGCGTACCGGCCGACCGCCCGCTGGTGCTGTTCGCCGGCCGGCTGGACGCGACCAAGGGCGTGCCGCTGCTCGCCGAGAGCGTACGGCGCCTGCGCGACCGTGGAACGGCCGTGCACCTCGTCATGGCCGGCTCGGGCGCGGAGGCGGACGCGGTCCGGCGGGTCCTCGGACCCGACGTCACCCTGCTCGGCACCCTCCCGCAGGAACGGCTGGCCCCGGTCTACGCCGGCTGCGACGTGTTCGCCTTCCCGTCCCGCACGGAGACCTGCGGCAACGTCGTCGCCGAGGCGATGGCGAGCGGCCTGGCGGTCCTGCTGCCCGAGGGCGCGCGCACCACACAGTGGCTGGCCGCGCCCGGCCAGGACGGCATCGTCGTACGACGTGACGACCCCCGGGACTGGTCGGACGCGCTGGGCGCGCTGGCCGCCCAGCCACGGCTGCTGGACGCCGTACGCCACCGCGCCGCGGCCACCGCTCGGGACACGCACCCCTCCTGGGACCGCGTCCTGACCGAGGACCTCCTCCCCGTCTGGACGGCCCCCGCCCCCTCCCACCGCAGCGGCACACCGCACGCGGCGTGAGCCGGCCGGGTCGCACTGGACCGCTCACGAGCGCGGCCGGTTACCACCGGCTCGGTCGCGTCGATCACCGCCATGCTCGTGGCCGGCGGGCGGTGAGCCGACGGCTCACGCCGTACCACCCGCCCGCCGCCCTCGCAGCGCCGCGATCACCGGTGACGAGTCCAGGCTCACGATCCCGGCCGCCACCAGCGCAAGCCCCGTCACCGTGACCGCGCTGACCGGCCAGCCCGTGCGGATGGCCTCCCCGAAGACCGTCGTGCCCACGGTCACGGCGACCACCGGCTCGGTCGCGTCGATCACCGTCATGCTCGCGGCCAACGGGCCCTGCTGAAAGGCGCTCTGGATGAGCAGCAGGCCAACCACACTGGCCGCCACCAGGGCGTAGGTCTGCCAGGCGGACAGCGCAAAGCCGAGCCCGTGCCGGAGGCGTTCCACGGTGGCGGCCAGCAGGACGGACTGGGTGCCCATGACCGCCCCGGCCGCCAGAGCCGTCGCCGACGCCCGCCAGGGCCCGGTCAGCAGCCGGGCGGCCGTCAGCGCAGCGGCGACCAGCGCGGCGGTCGCGCCCAGGATCAGCAACCAGGACAGCGCGCCCGCCGACTCCGGACGGCCGCCGTGCGGGCGGGCGGAGAGCAGGGCGAGGGCGAGGCCGACGGCCACGGCGAGCGTGCCGAACCACTCCCGGCCACCGAGCCGCATGCGGTGCAGCCACGCGGACAGCGGCACGGCGAACACCAACTCGGCGACGATCAGCGGCTGGACGAGGCTGAGCGGTCCGAACGCCAGGGCCAGCGACTGGAATCCGTACGCCGCCACGGCCAGCCCGATCCCGCACAGCCACAGCGGCTCCCGTACCAGATGGCCCAACAGACGCGGGGACAACGCCTCTTCGTCCGGCCGTCCGCCCGCCGCCCACTGCTGGAGGACACCCGCGACGGCGAAGCAGACAGCGGCGGCGAGCGAGGCGAGGACGGCGATCGGCATACGCCCGCGCCCGTCCGGTTACTCGGTGGTCCGGCGGCCCGGTGCGCCCTGCGTCGCCCCCCGGGTGTGGACGTACAGCTGACGCCGGTCGGTGACGTCGAGGTGCTGCGGCAGGGGCAGTTCGTAGCGGACGGGCCTGGTGTGATCGGCGATCTGGCGGTGCGGGTTGTAGACCTGGTTGAACTTCCACAGCATGCGGGCGAAGTTCGTCTGCCCGTGCAGCAGGTTGCGGCCGAGCACGCGGGCCGCACCGAAGGCCGTGCGCAGTCCCAGATGCTTGCGGTTGATCACGGCCTGGGTGCGCACCAGCTCCTCGTAGAACCGTTCCAACGGCAGGGCCGTGGGCACCACGGCGTGCTGGATGTCGAACAGGCGGTAGTCGCGGGTGGTGAGCCGGCGCGACTCGGTGTGCCAGATCTCCGTCCCCGGATACGGCGTCATCACGGTGAAGTGCACGATCTCCGGCACGGCCAGCGCGAACTCCCGCACCACCCGGAAGCGTTCCTCGTCCCAGGCCGGGTCGACGATCAGGTTGATGGCGACCTTGATGCCGAGCCGGCGGGCCGTCCGAAGGGCACGGAGGTTCTCGTCGGGGCTGACCCGCTTGCGGTACAGCTCCAGTCCCTCCGCGTCGATCGCCTCCATGCCGAGGAACATGTAGCGCAGCCCCAGCCGCGCCCACCGCTCGAACACCTCGGGGTGGCGCAGCAGTACGTCGCTGCGCGTCTCCAGGTAGTAGCGCTTGCGGATGCGGCGGCGCTCCACCTCCGCGGCGATGGCGTCCCCGTGTTCGGGCCGGATGAAGGCGACGTCGTCGACGATGAACACGTTGGGCTCCCGGATGCCCGCCAGGTCGGCCGCCGCCGCCTCGGGGGAGGCCTTGCGGTAACTGCGGCCGTAGAACGTCCACGCCGAGCAGAACGAGCAGTCCCAGGGGCAGCCGCGGGTGAACTCGACGGAGGCGCACGGGTCCAGTTCGCCGATGAAGTAACGGCGCCGGTTGCGCATCAGGTCGCGCGCCGGGACGGGGGAGTCGATGCTGTGCACCATCAGCGGCGCCGGACCGCGCCCGTCGGCCGTGACGATCCCGGGCACCCCCGACACCCCGCCGTCGCGGACCGCCGCCAGCAGCGGCGCGACGGCCGGCTCGCCCTCGCCGCGGACCACCGCGTCCACCGCCCCCTCGGCCTGCTCCAGCACCTCCTCGGCGACGAAGGACACACTGTGCCCGCCGAAGAACACGAAGCAGCCCGGTACCGCCTGCTTCACCTCGGCGGCCAGCTCGATCGCCTCCGGGATGTTCGCCAGGTAGTTCAGCGAGACCCCGAGGGCCTGAGGGCGGAAGGACCGGATCTCGTCGCGCAGTTGCCTCCGGCCGGTCACCTGCAGATCCACGACCCGCACCTCGTGCCCGGCGTCCCGAGCGGCACCCGCGACCCGTTCCAGGCCCAGAGGTTCGAGCCGCAGGAAGATCTCGGAATACATGAGGGCGCTGGGGTGGACGAGCAGCAATCGCATGGTGACCTCGCCACGTGAACCGGACGGAACCGGAGTTGGAGGAGCTTCCGGGGTTTCCCCTTCGTATCCCGGTAAACCCGCGCCGCGTACCGCCCGTACCGCCGCCTGGGTGTACCCCGCGGCCCGCAGGAGTGGTCCTGCCGCGTCGGTACGTGACCGATGCGGCCCCCGACCCACCGAAGGGACGACCGGGCGGCGGGCGGCGATTCGGGTGAGCTCGCCGCGGACGGACCGCCCCAGAACTGGCGCCGGGGACCGCACAGGCGGTGTCCTGGACTACGTGTCCCGGAAAACCGGACCCACAGCGCAGGGAGACCGACTCGTGACCCACACCGGCTCCGGTTCCACCTACGACCCGAAGGCACGTCCCGCCCCCACTCCGGCCGCGGTGCGCGAACACCGGCCGCTGCACCGCACCGACCGGCCCGTGGCACTCGTCACCGGCGCCTCCTCGGGCATCGGCGCCGCCACCGCCCGGCGCTTCGCCACCGGCGGCTGGCAACTGATCGTCAGCGGACGGGACCGGCTCCGGCTGGAGGAGACGGCCGCCGGGACATCGGCCCTCGTCCTGCCCGCCGACCTCGCCGCCCCCGACGGTCCCCGCCTGCTGGCCGAGTCCGCGCTGCGTGCCACCGGCCGGATCGACGTCCTGGTCGCCGGAGCGGGCATCGGCTGGGCCGGCCCCTTCGTGACGATGCCGGCCGCCGCCATCGACCGGGTGCTGACGGTCGACCTCAACGCCACGCTGCTGCTGGTCCGGGAGGTACTGCCCGCCATGGTGAGCGCCGGCCGTGGACGGGTGGTGCTCGTCGGCTCGGTCGCGGGCTGTGTGGGGGTGCGGGAGGAGGCCGTGTACTCGGCCGCCAAGGCCGGCATCGCCGCGTTCGCCGAGGCCCTGCGGCAGGAACTGCGCGGCACCGGGGTGGGCGTGACGCTCGTTGTGCCGGGCCCGGTGGACACCGCCTTCTTCGCCCGCCGCGGCACTCCCTACCAGCGCACCCGCCCACGCCCCACGACGCCCGGCCGTGTCGCCGTCACGGTCTGGAACGCGGTCCGGCGCGGCCAGGACGACGTCTACGTCCCCGGCTGGCTGACCCTGCCGGGCCGGGTGCGCGGCCTCGCACCAGCGGTGTACCGCCGGCTGCTGAACCGGTTCGGCTGAGGCCCGGTATCCTCGCGTGTCACCCGAGGGATGGCATGCGCCCGACCTGAATGTGACGTGACTCCCAGCCGACGAGTTTGTACGACCCCTACAAGCCCGAAGCCCTCTGAGCAGTCGGAACGCCTGCATGCCCCCCTGGTTCTGTTAAGGGGTACCAGGAAAACACCCCGGAGACTGTACGGAGTCGACGGCCCGCTTTCCTGGTTGTCCTTCGTAAGGTCGCTACATGACCGTTTTGGATGAGGCGACCGGTGAGTCGACGAGCGAGCCGACGGACGCGCGCGGGCGAGTGGCCGAGCTGCACCAGATCCGCGCGCAGGCGGTGGCCGGCCCGAGCGAGAGGGCGACCGAGGCGCAGCACGCCAAGGGCAAGCTGACCGCCCGGGAGCGGATCGAGCTGCTGCTGGACCCGGGCACCTTCCGTGAGGTCGAGCAGCTGCGCCGCCACCGGGCGACCGGGTTCGGTCTGGAGGCCAAGAAGCCGTACACCGACGGTGTGATCACCGGCTGGGGCACGGTGGAGGGCCGTACGGTCTTCGTCTACGCCCATGACTTCCGCATCTTCGGCGGCGCCCTGGGTGAGGCCCACGCCACGAAGATCCACAAGATCATGGACATGGCCATCGCGGCCGGGGCCCCGCTGGTCTCCCTCAACGACGGTGCCGGCGCCCGCATTCAGGAGGGCGTCAGCGCGCTGGCCGGCTACGGCGGCATCTTCCAGCGCAACACCAAGGCGTCCGGTGTCATCCCGCAGATCAGCGTGATGCTCGGCCCGTGCGCCGGCGGTGCGGCCTACAGCCCCGCGCTGACCGACTTCGTGTTCATGGTCCGCGAGACCTCGCAGATGTTCATCACCGGCCCGGACGTGGTCAAGGCGGTGACCGGCGAGGAGATCACCCAGAACGGCCTGGGCGGCGCCGACGTGCACGCCGAGACGAGCGGTGTCTGCCACTTCGCGTACGACGACGAGGAGACCTGCATCGCCGAGGTGCGCTACCTCCTGTCGCTGCTCCCGCAGAACAACCGCGAGAACCCGCCGCGGGTGGAGTCCACGGACGCCCCCGACCGCCGCTCCGACACCCTGCTCGACCTGGTCCCGGCGGACGGCAACCGGCCGTACGACATGGCGAAGGTCATCGAGGAGATCGTCGACGACGGCGAGTACCTGGAAGTCCACGAGCGCTGGGCGCGCAACATCATCTGCGCGCTGGCCCGCCTCGACGGCCAGGTGGTCGGCATCATCGCCAATCAGCCGCAGGTGCTGGCAGGCGTGTTGGACATCGAGGCATCCGAAAAAGCTGCGCGCTTTGTCCAGATGTGTGACGCTTTTAATATTCCGATCGTCACCTTCCTGGACGTTCCCGGGTTCCTTCCGGGTGTCGACCAGGAGCACGGCGGGATCATCCGGCACGGCGCCAAGCTGCTGTACGCCTACTGCAACGCGACGGTGCCGCGGATCAGCCTGATCCTGCGTAAGGCCTACGGAGGTGCCTACATCGTGATGGACAGCCAGTCCATCGGTGCGGACCTCACGTACGCCTGGCCGACGAACGAGATCGCAGTGATGGGCGCGGAGGGTGCCGCCAACGTCATCTTCCGCCGCCAGATCGCCGAGGCCGAGGACCCCGAGGCCATGCGGGCCCGCATGGTCAAGGAGTACAAGTCCGAGCTGATGCACCCGTATTACGCCGCCGAGCGCGGTCTGGTGGACGACGTCATCGACCCCGCGGAAACCCGCGAGGTACTGATCAGGTCCCTGGCGATGCTGCACAGCAAGCACGCCGACCTGCCCTCGCGCAAGCACGGCAACCCCCCGCAGTAACCCGGCGGAACCTCTGCGGTACCCCCGCGGAAACCTCATCCACGGAGACTGATCCCATGAACAACCCTGACATCCGCGTCGAGAAGGGCCACGCCGAGCCCGAGGAAGTCGCCGCCATCACGGCGATCCTCCTGGCCCGGGCGGCGGCACACACGTCCACGACGACCCCGGCACACCGCGGCCGCGCCAAGGCCGGCTGGCGCCGCCTGGAACGCGAGCCCGGCTTCCGGGCTCCGCACAGCTGGCGGTAGAACCGCGCCCCTGAGAGGCCGCAGGCCTCTCAGGGGCGCGGGGAGCTGCGCGACAAGCCACGACGAACCCGCAGACGGCGAACCACTCGTCGGGGCAACCCGGTGGCCGCGCACGCAAAAGGGGCGCCCTCTCCGAACGGAGAGGGCGCCCCTTACGTGCATCGCGCGGCAGCGCTACCGCAAGCGAGCCATCAACGCGTGCTCCACGAGAGTGATGAGCGTCGACTTGGCGTCCGCGCGGTGCCGGGCGTCGGTGGTGATGATCGGGGTGTCCGGGCCGATCTGGAGTGCCTCGCGGACCTCGTCGGGCTGGTACGGCTGCTGGCCGTCGAAGCCGTTGAGAGCGATGACGAACGGCAGGCCGCTGTTCTCGAAGTAGTCGACGGCCGGGAAGCAGTCGGCGAGCCTGCGCGTGTCGACCAGGACGACCGCGCCGATCGCGCCGCGCACCAGGTCGTCCCACATGAACCAGAAGCGGTCCTGGCCGGGCGTACCGAACAGGTACAGGATCAGGTCCTGGTCCAGGGTGATACGGCCGAAGTCCATGGCGACCGTGGTGGTCGTCTTGTCCCCGGTGTGGGTGAGGTCGTCGATGCCTGCCGAAGCAGACGTCATGACGGCCTCCGTGCGCAGCGGGTTGATCTCCGAGACGGCGCCGACGAACGTGGTCTTGCCCACGCCGAAGCCGCCCGCCACCACGATCTTCGCGGAGGTGGTGGAGCGGGAAGGACCGCCGCTAGAGCTTGCGAAGTCCACTGAGCACCCTTTCGAGCAGTGTCACGTCTGGCTGGCCGCCGGCGTTCTCGTCGCCGCCGGGCTGATGGATGGCGACCAGGCCCGCCTCCGCCAAGTCGGCGACGAGGATCCTGGCCACGCCGAGGGGGATCGTGAGCAGAGCCGAGATCTCGGCCACCGACTTGATCTCCCGGCAGAGGTTGCAGATCCGCTGATGCTCGGGCAGCTGACCCTGCATCTGGTGCGGAGCCGCGGTGGTGTGCACCAGCGCCTCGATGGCGAGCTGGTACCGCGGCCTGGTGCGGCCGCCCGTCATCGCGTACGGGCGCACCAGGGGGTTGTGGTTGTTCGACGCCCCGCCGGGCGCCGGTTCAGGGGTGCGGCGCTGCGGCTGCACGGGCTGGATGCGCGGCGCGGACGGCTGGTCGTACGGCGAGGGCCCCGGGCCCTGCGGTGCGTACGGCTGCCGGTGGCTCGGTGTGGAGGGGAAGTTGTACCGGTTCTGGGAACCGTCGTTCTGACCCTGGCCAGGGCCGTACGACCAGTTGCCCGAAGACGAACCGCTTGGGGGTGTTGCCACTTTCTCCTCCTCCGACTGTGCCGGGCACCCATCGCTGTGGAGCCGCGTCCCGAAACCTTACGGCCACGGGACGCGAAAACGCACCGTCTGTCTGTTAGTTGAGAAGGCTTCCCTGGAGCTCCGCACGGAGATCCGGGGTCAGGACCGTACCGGCACGGTCCACCAGAAGGGCCATCTCGTACCCAATGAGGCCGATGTCCGCTTCCGGGTGGGCCAGAACTGCGAGCGACGACCCGTCGGAAATGGACATGATGAAGAGGAATCCTCGCTCCATCTCCACAACCGTCTGGTTCACGCTGCCGCCCTCGAAGATGCGCGAGGCGCCGGCGGTCAGTGAGGTCAGACCGGAGGCGACGGCCGCGAGCTGGTCGGCGCGGTCGCGGGGGAAGCCTTCGGACATCGCCAGAAGGAGTCCGTCGGCGGAGACCACCACGGTGTGGGACACCCCGGGGGTGTTGTCCACGAAGTTGGTGATCAACCAGTTCAGGTTCTGTGCCGCCTGGCTCATCGGGCTCACACTAACGCTCCTGGTTGTAGGTGCTGTCAGGACCGAAGCCCTGGCCGTTCGTTTCACTTCCTGCGGTGCGTCCCCGCTGGACACCCCGGCGCAGGTTGCTCAGCCTGCCCCGGACGTCCTCGGGAGCGCGGGAGACCTGGGGGCCGCCCTGCGGGGTCGTCTCCGCCGCGCCCTCGACCAGATTGGCCTTGGGCACCCGCCGCGGCAGGCCGGAGGAGGTGACTCCGCCCGCCTTGGGCTTACGGAGCTGGGAGGCCTGCTGCCACCGCTCGTCGTTCGCCGAGCGCCAGCCGTCGTCGCCGTTGCTCTGAGCCGAGGGGGCCGCCGGTTCCCGGTTCGCGGGCCGGCCCGCGCCCTGCCCGCCGCCGTTGGACCCGCGACGGGGGAGCCCGGCGTCGGTCAGGTTGTGGCCGGCGGACTGGCCCGTTCCCGGACGGTCGAAGCCTACGCGGTCCCGCTCACTTGCGTCAGCGGCCTGCGGAGATTCCGCTTCGGGAGCGTACTGGTCCGGGTAGCCGTTCCGGTAGCCGTCCCGCTGCTGCCAGTCGCCCTGGTAGGACTGCTCTTCGAAGGCCGAGAAGCTCTCCGGGGAACGCGTCGGGGCGGCGGCGGGCTCCTCCTGGGCCGGCTCCGTATACGTGGGCTCCGGGTAGCCGCCGTTGGTCGCGAAACCATCGCCCTGCGGCATGCCGTTCGGCGCGTAGTACGGCTCGTCGTACGACGGCTGCTGCTGCCCCTCGTACGCCGTCTGCTCCTCGTAACCGGTCTGCTGCCCGTAGGCCGCGGACTGGTCCGGGTAGCCGTTCTGGCCGTTGTCGTACGCCTGCCGGCCGTTGTCGTAGGCCTGCCGGCCGTCAAAGCCGTCGCCGTACGCGGGTGCGTCGGTGGGCTCCTGGGTGCCCTGCTGGCCGTGCGTCTGGGCCTCCAGGGCCGCGCGGCGCTCCTCGCGCATCAGGGAGCGGCCCACCGGGTCCAGCTCGCGGATGTCGTCGGGGACCTCGGTGTAGCGGCTGTCGTCGAAGCCGAGTTCGGCGGCCGTGCGCATCGGCTGGTGGTTGAAGCTCTCACCCTGGAACTGCTGCTCCGGGATGATCTGCGAAACCGTGAACTCCTCGCGGTCCGGCGCCTGTTCGCCGCCACCGCCGTGCGTGATGGCGTCGGGGAGCATGACCAGCGACGTGGTGCCGGCCTGCTCGCCGGAGGGGCGCAGCTGGACGCGGATGCCGTGCCGGTCGGACAGCCGGCCGACCACGAACAGGCCCATGCGCTGGGAGATCGCGGCGTCCACGGTCGGCGGGTTGGCCAGCTTGTGGTTGATGTCCGCGAAGTCCTCGGCGGTCAGGCCGATGCCCTTGTCGTGGATCTCGATCATGACCCGACCGTCGGGCAGCCGGGTTGCGGTCACCCGAACCTTGGTCTGCGGCGAGGAGAACGTCGTCGCGTTCTCCAGCAGCTCGGCCAGCAGGTGCACGAGGTCGGTCACGGCGCGGCCGTGGATCTCGGCCTCCGGGACGCCGGATATCTCGATGCGCTCGTACTGCTCCACCTCGGAGGAGGCGGCGCGCAGCACGTCGACCAGCGGGACCGGCTGGTCCCAGCGGCGGCCGGGCTCCTCGCCGGCGAGGACCAGGAGGTTCTCGCCGTTGCGGCGCATACGGGTGGCCAGGTGGTCCAGCCTGAAGAGGTTCTCCAGCTGGTCCGGGTCGGCCTCGTTGTTCTCCAGGTCGGTGATCAGGGTCAGCTGGCCCTCGATCAGCGACTGGTTGCGGCGCGACAGGTTGGTGAAGATCGCGTTGATGTTGCCCCGCAGCAGGGCCTGTTCGGCGGCGAGCCGGACGGCCTCGCGGTGGACTTGGTCGAAGGCCCGGGCGACCTCGCCGATCTCGTCCGTGGAGGTGATCGGGATGGGCGACACACGGGTGTCGACGCGACCGGGGTCGGTCCGCGAGAGCTGGTCGACCAGCATCGGCAGACGCTGCTCGGCGATGCCGAAGGCGGCGTTGCGCAGCTGGCGCATCGAGCGGCTCATCTGGCGGGCCACCATGCCGGCCAGGATGAACGCGGCAAGCAGGGCGACCACGACGGCGGCACCCACGATGAAGGCGTCCCGCTTGGCGTCGTCGGCGATGCTCGCGGCCTCGCTCACCGCGGTGTCGGCCAGGTCCGACTCGATCTGGCGGTAGGCGTCGTACTTGAGCGTGTTGACCGCCCACCAGTTCGTCGCGGTGACGCCCTGCTGGGCGAGGGCGTCGAGGTCGTCGGCGGACTGCAGGCCCGCGATCGCCGCGACCATGTCCTCCGGTTTGGCCGGCGGCGCCTTGTAATCCGGGTTCTTGGCCAGCTGTTGCTTGGCCATTTCCTGGCCGTCCGCCCGGATCTGCGCCTCGGCGTCCTTGAGCTTCTGCGCGTCCGCCTCGGTGCCACCGCCGATGTACTCCTGGACGGCGATGCCCTCGAGGTAGGCGTAGGAGGACAGGGCGACGCGCTGCTTGGCGAGGTCGGTGGGCCGGGGGCCGGGCTTGATCAGCAGGTGCGTACCGATGGAGCGCTCCAGCGACAGCGCCGCCTTGGTCAGCGAGATCGCGTAGACCGTGCGGCCGTAGCTGGTGATGTTTCCGGTGCCCAGACCGAGCTCGTTGGCGAACTCCATCAGGGGGTGGGCGACGGCGACGTAGCCCTCCTCGGTCTTCACACCGCCGAGCTTGCTCGTGTACGCGGCCGCGCGCAGGTTCTGAAGCGTGGGCTCCGCCTCGCGGAACAGGTCCAGGCGGCGCTCCAGGCCGGCCTTCTGCGGCATGTTCTGCGCAGCCTCGTCGAAGGCGTCGGCGGCCTCGTCCGTCTTCTTGCGGGCCTGGGTGACCGTGGGGTCGTCCTGGCCCTTGCCCGTCAGGAGCGGGGAGGCGGTGACGTCGCGCTCGTTGTAGAGCGCGTCGCCGTAGGTCAGGGCGGCCCGGACCAGACGCGCGGTGTTCTCCGCGTCCTCGGCCTCCTGCCAGGTGTTGATCGAGCTGCTTACCTGGAAGCCGCCCATGACCAGGCCGACCAGTACGGGAATCAGCAGGATCGCGTTCAGTCGGGTCGCCACCCGCCAGTTGCGCGGGGAGAAACGGCCGCCGCTCGGAGCGGGCGCGGCCGTCGGCTCCGAACCGGGCACAACGGGGGCGGGCGCCGCTCCGCGCGACGGCGGGGTGAAGTTGCCCCGGGCGGGCGGCTCGGGACCTTTGTTGCTTCGCCTCACTCGACCAACAACCTCTCGGCGGTCGGCACCTACGTCGTGCCGCTGTGTCTCAGAGCCCACTTCGCCAACGACCATCGAGTATGTTTTTGACCTTTGGGC
>NZ_JBQQCE010000330.1:0-11260 GCF_052245645.1 Streptomyces sp. KR55
GTCCTCGTCCGCGCCCGAGAGGCCGCCAGGGAGGGCCAGGAGGCGTGTGCGGGAGGCGGGGGCCATCGGGGCATGGGCGGCTGCCGGTTCGGCCGTGGCGGGGGTGCTGTGGGCGAGGCGGGCGCGTACGTCCTGTTCGGCGAGCGTCTGGCAGCGGGCCAGCAGGGCGGCGGCCGTGGGGGTGCCGCGTAGCGCGCGGAGCGCGGCGAGGTCGTCGGGGTGGGGGCGGTATCCGGCGCGGAGGGCCTCCTCCAGGAGCGTGACGTAGCCGGCCGCGGCGCCGGGCAGGGCGGCGCGGTAGCGGGCCAGGTCGGCCACGAGGAAGGCCCGCAGGCGGGCGACCTCACGCACCGCCTCGTCGAGCGACTCGGCGAGGTGAAGGCAGTCCTGGACGTCCTCGACCGAGGCCTGGCCGGGGTGGAGGGCGAGGGCGAGAGCGCGGCGGAGCACACGCAGCTCCTCCACACCGAACGCCATGCCGCCGCGGGATCCGTGAGGCGTGGGCATGGACCGACGGTACGTGCTAATCAGACAAACCGGGCGAAAGGGGTGGAATGGCGCGCGGGTGTGCCACCCGGGTGGGCGGCGGGGACGCCTGCGGCGGCCTGTGCGGGCAGCCCGTCCAGCCGCGGGCACGAGTGGGCGCGGGCGGCGCCCCGGCAGCGCCGGGCTGCGCGACCCACCCCCGGCCCAGCGCAACGCCGGGTGCCTGACTCACATGCGGGACACGTTCCGCTCGTACACCAACCGCAGCCCGATCAACGTCAGCCATGGCTCGTGTTCGTCGATGACCGAGGACTCGCCCAGGACCATCGGCGCCAGCCCACCCGTCGCGATCACCGTCACGTCGTCGGGGTCGTCCGCGAGCTCGCGCGCCATGCGGTTCACCACGCCGTCGACCTGGCCGGCGAAGCCGTAGACGATGCCCGCCTGCATGGCCTCGACCGTGTTCTTGCCGATCACGCTGCGCGGCCGGGCGACCTCGATCTTGCGGAGCTGTGCGCCCTTGACGCCGAGTGCCTCGACGGAGATCTCGATGCCGGGAGCGATGACACCGCCGACGTACTCCCCGCGCGCGCTGACCGCGTCGAACGTCGTCGCCGTACCGAAGTCGACCACGATGGCCGGGCCTCCGAAGAGCTCGACCGCGGCGACGGCGTTGATGATGCGGTCGGCGCCCACCTCCTTGGGGTTGTCCGTGAGGATCGGGACGCCCGTCTTGACGCCTGGTTCGACCAGGACCGCGGGTACGTCGCCGTAGTAACGGCGGGTCACCTCGCGCAGCTCGTGCAGGACGGACGGGACCGTCGCGCAGATCGCGATGCCGTCGATGCCGTCGCCCAGTTCGTCCCCGAGGAGGGGGTGCATGCCCATCAGGCCCTGGAGCAGGACCGCCAGCTCGTCGGCCGTGCGGCGCGCGTCCGTGGAGATGCGCCAGTGCTCGACGATGTCGTCCCCGTCGAACAGGCCCAGGACCGTGTGCGTGTTGCCTACGTCGATCGTCAGCAGCATGGCCGGTTCCCGCTCCCTACTCCGCCGCTCGCAGATCCAGGCCGATGTCCAGGATCGGGGAGGAGTGCGTCAGGGCTCCTACGGCCAGGTAGTCGACGCCGGTGTCGGCGTACGCCCTGGCGTTGTCCAGGGTCAGCCGGCCGGATGCCTCGAGGGCCGCGCGGCCGTGTACGAGGGCCACCGCCTCCTCGCACTCGCCCGGGGTGAAGTTGTCCAGCAGAATCAGGTCGGCACCCGCGTCGGCCACCTCGCGCAGCTGGTGCAGGGTGTCGACCTCGACCTCGACCGGTACGTCCGGGAAGGCCTCCCGTACGGCCTTGAAGGCCGCTGCCACGCCGCCCGCGGCGACCACGTGGTTGTCCTTGACCAGGGCCGCGTCCGAGAGCGACATGCGGTGGTTCACGCCACCGCCGCAGCGGACCGCGAATTTTTCGAGTGAGCGCAGACCGGGGGTCGTCTTGCGGGTGTCCCGGACCTTCGCGTTGGTGCCCTCCAGAACGTCCGCCCACGCGCGCGTGGCCGTCGCGATGCCCGAGAGGCGGCACAGGAGGTTGAGCGCGCTGCGTTCGGCGGTGAGCAGGTCGCGGGTGCGGGTGGTGATCGAGAGGAGCTTCTGGCCCTCCGCCACGCGGTCGCCGTCCTCGACGTGGCGTTCGACCTCGAACTCGTCCTCGCAGACGATCGACATGACCGCCTCGGCGACCCGCAGGCCCGCCACCACGCCCGCCTCGCGCGCGACGAAGTCGGCGGTGGCCACCGCGTCCTCGGGGATCGTCGCGACCGTCGTCACGTCGACGCCGCCCGCGAGGTCCTCCTGAATGGCGACGTTGGCGATGTCCTCGACCTCCACGGGGTCGAGTCCGGCGTCGGCCAGGAGCTGGGCGAGTGCCGGGTCCAGGCCGCACTCCAGGTATGCCTCGTCGTCGGTGTCCGCGCCGCAGGCACAGCCGTCGCCGCAGCCGTCGGACGGGGCGAGGGGAAGGTCGGGGGTGCTCACTGCTGTCACTGCTCCTGGGGACGGTGCGCCGGGTGGTGCGGCCGGGTCGGGGGGAAGTCTGCGGTATCGGTGGTGTGTACGGCGAGTGTGCGGTCCGGATTCAGCCGTACGACGATGTGGCGGCGCCATGCCGTGTCGTCACGCTCGGCGTGGTCCTCACGCCAGTGGCAGCCGCGGGTCTCCTCGCGCAGCCGGGCGGCAGCGACCAGGACGCGGGCCACGCACAGGAGGTTGGTGGACTCCCAGGTGTCGACGCCGGGCTCGGCCGTCTTGCCGTTCTCCTCGAGGGCGTCGCGCGCCTCGGCGTGCAGGTGCTGGAGTTGTTCGGCGGCCTTGGCGAGGGAGTCGGCGGAGCGCAGAACGCCCGCGCCCTCGGTCATGATCCGCTGGATCGTGAAGCGGTCCTCGGGGGCGAGCAGGGGGTGGGCCGGCTTGTCCGGCTGCGGGACGGGGGCGGGCACGCGCGCGTGGAGGCCGTTGTGCCGGTGGGTCACCGCGATGTCGTGGGCGATGCGCTCGGCGTAGACCAGGCCTTCGAGGAGGCTGTTCGAGGCGAGGCGGTTCGCGCCGTGCACACCCGTGCAGGCGACCTCGCCGCACGCGTACAGGCCCGGCACGGTCGTACGGCCGTGGGAGTCCGTGCGTACGCCCCCGGAGGCGTAGTGGGCGGCCGGGGCGATCGGGATCGGCTCGTGGACCGGGTCGATGCCATGGGCGCGGCAGGCGGCGAGGATCGTGGGGAAGCGGTGCTCCCACATGTCGGCGCCGAAGTGCCGGGCGTCGAGGAACATGTGCTCGGCGTCCTGCTCCTGCATGCGGCGCATGATGGCCTTGGCGACGATGTCCCGGGGGGCCAGTTCCGCGAGTTCGTGCCGGCCGGCCATGAAGCGCACGCCGTCGGCGTCCACCAGGTGGGCGCCCTCGCCGCGTACCGCCTCGGAGACCAGCGGCTGCTGGCCCTCGGCGTCCGGGCCGAGGAACAGCACGGTGGGGTGGAACTGGACGAACTCGAGGTCGGAGACCTCCGCGCCCGCGCGCAGTGCCAGGGCCACGCCGTCGCCCGTGGAGACCGAGGGGTTGGTGGTGGCCGAGAAGACCTGGCCCATGCCGCCGGTCGCGAGGATCACCGCGGGGGCGTGCACCGCGCCCACGCCGTCGTGCTGGCCCTCGCCCATGACGTGCAGGGTGACGCCGGCCGTGCGGCCGTCGGCGTCCGTGAGGAGGTCGAGGACCAGGGCGTTCTCGATCGTGCGCAGGCCACGCGCGCGTACCGCCTCGACAAGGGCACGGGAGATCTCCGCGCCGGTCGCGTCGCCACCGGCGTGTGCGATGCGGCGGCGGTGGTGGCCGCCCTCCCGCGTGAGCTCCAGTTCGCCTTCGATGGACTCGTCGAAGTGCGCGCCGGTCTCGATGAGGCGGCGTACGGCGTCGGGGCCCTCGGTGACGAGGATCCGAACCGCCTCCACGTCGCACAGGCCCGCGCCCGCCACCAGGGTGTCGTCCAGGTGCTGTTCGGGACTGTCGCCCTCGCCGAGGGCCGCGGCGATGCCGCCCTGGGCCCAGCGGGTGGAGCCGTCGTCGAGGCGGGCCTTGGTGACGACGACCGTCGTCATGCCGGCCGCCTCGCAGCGCAGGGCGGCGGTGAGGCCGGCGACGCCGGAGCCGACGACCACGACGTCCGCGGAGATGGACCAGCCCGGGGCGGGGGCGTGCAGTCGTATGCCTGTGCTGGTCACGAGGCGGCTCCGAAGGTGAGGGGGATGTTGTCGATCAGCCGGGTCCTGCCGACCTTGGCGGCCACCGCGAGAACGGCCTCGCCGGTGAAGTCGTCCCCGATCTCGGTGAAGTCGGACGGGTCGACCAGGGCCAGGTAGTCCAGGACGAGCGGCGGGTCGAGGCGGGCGGCCTCGTCGAGGACCAGGCGGGCCGCGGCGCGCACGGCGGACGGGCCTCCGGGGACCGCCTTGGCGACGGCGTGCGCGTCGGCGGCCGCGCGGGACTCGCCGATGGCGCTGAGGGCCTCGGCACGCGCGCGCGTGGAGGGCACTTCCCGCGCCCGCGCGCGCAGCGCCTCCTGCGCCGCGTGCCGGTCCCGGCCCGCGAACAGGGCGCGGGGCAGCGCGAGCGCCGTGCACCGTTCCTGGGGAGAGAGGTAGCGGTTGCGGCTGGACAGGGCCAGGCCGTCGTCCTCCCGCACGGTCGGTACGCCGACGATCTCGACACCGAAGTTCAGGTCCCGCACCATGCGGCGGATCAGGGCGAGCTGCTGGGCGTCCTTCTGCCCGAAGAAGGCGACGTCGGGGCGGGTGAGGTGGAGCAGTTTGGCGACGACGGTGAGCATGCCGTCGAAGTGGCCGGGGCGGGAGGCACCCTCCAGGCGCTCCCCCATGGGGCCCGCGCTGATCCGGACCTGGGGCTCGCCGCCGGGGTACACCTCTTCGACGGCGGGGGCGAACACGACGTCCGCGCCCGCCTGCTCGGCGACCTTGAGGTCGGCCTCCAGGGTGCGCGGATAGCGGTCGAGGTCCTCGCCCTTGCCGAACTGCAGGGGGTTGACGAAGACGGTGACGACGACGAAGCCGTCCCGCCCGACGTGCTCGCGTGCCGTGCGGACGAGGGTGGCGTGGCCGTCGTGCAGGGCGCCCATCGTCATCACCACGGCGGTGTGGCCGGGCACGGCGAAGTGTTCGCGGACGTACGTCAGGTCGTCCACCGTGGGGACGAGCTCGAAGCTCCGGCGGCTCATCGGTCTCCCCCGTTCTCGGGCAGGTTCGTGTCCGCGGCGAGTACCCCGAGCAGGTCCTCGGCGAGTTCCGGCTTCAGCAGCCCGTGGGCGAGCGCCCGGTCGGCGGTCGCGCGCGCCATCGCCAGATAGCCGGCGACGGCCTGCGGGGCGTGCCGGCGCAGCTGCGTGACATGCGCCGCGACCGTGCCGGCGTCCCCGCGCGCGACGGGCCCGGTCAGGGCGGCGTCGCCGGAGCGCAGCGCGTTGTCGAGGGCGGCGCCGAGCAGCGGGCCGAGCATCCGGTCGGGGGCGTCGACGCCGGCCGTGCGCAGCAGCTCCA
This sequence comes from Streptomyces sp. KR55, assembly GCF_052245645.1. Lineage (NCBI taxonomy): Bacteria > Bacillati > Actinomycetota > Actinomycetes > Kitasatosporales > Streptomycetaceae > Streptomyces > Streptomyces sp. KR55. Next base: position 5,575 of record NZ_JBQQCE010000330.1, read on the forward strand.
TGGACTGGGCGACCAGCGTCACCAGGTGGTTGGCGCCCAGCGCGAGCGCCGCGTGGTACAGCGGCCGGTTCTCCTCGGCGATCCACTCGGGCTCGCCGCCCATCTCGATGACGAGCGCCTCGGCCGCGAGCCGCAGCTCGTCGGGTGCGGTGACGCCGAAGGAGCACCCTGCGAGGCGCTGGACGTCCACCAGGGTCCCGGTGAACGTCATCGCGGGGTGCAGGGCCAGCGGCAGCGCTCCGGCTCGCAGAGCGGGCTCCAGGACGTTCGCGCCGTACCGCCCGGAGGTGTGCACGAGCAGCTGTCCCGGCCGTACGGCGCCGGTGGTGGCGAGGCCCTCCACGAGGCCGGGCAGGGCGTCGTCCGGGACGGTCAGCAGCACCAGCTCGGCGCGCTGGAGCACCTCGGCGGGCGCGACGACGGGCACGTCGGGCAGCAACAGCGCGGCCCGCCTTCTGGAGGCGTCGGAGACCCCGGAGACGGCCACCGGGCGGTGCCCGGCGAGCTGGAGTGACGCAGCGAGCGCGGGACCCACGCGACCGGCGCCGACAACGCCGACGGTGAGCCGGGCGGGGCGGTCCTTGGGGTCTGGCTGTTGGCTTGTACTCACGCGACGGCGGCCTTCCCGTTCCAGTCCGCTCGGGGTACCGGACGATTTCTCGTCATGTTAACGCGATTGGTTCGAGGGGCGTTCGGTTGCCCACAGGCTGTGGGCCGCGGCTCGGTGCGGCCGGGTCCGAAATCGGTGCAGCCGGGTCCGAAAAGCGGGTGCCCGGGCGAATCGCCGCGCGGCATGATCCGTGGCATGACGGATACGGCGGAGCAGGGCGCGCAGAAACCGGTGCAGGAACCGGTGTCGGTCGAGGAACAGCGCAAGCGACGCTACGAGCGGCGCAAAGTCGCGTACCGGGGCGCGCAGCGCGTCCTCGCGCGCACCAGCGTGCTCGGCACGCTCCGGGAGCGCCTGGCACTCCTGGAGAGAGCCGAGGACCTGTACGACCTCGACGAGACCGTGGACATGTACGGCAACGGCATCGTGGAAGCCCTCGAGAGGAAGGTCGCCGGACTGCTCGGCACGGAGGGGGCCGCGTTCTTTCCGACGGGCACGATGGCCCAGCAGGTGGCCCTGCGCTGCTGGGCCGGCCGCACCGGCAACCCGAGCGTCGCCCTGCACCCGCTCGCCCACCCCGAAGTGCATGAGCGCCATGCGTTGACGCAGGTCAGTGGCCTGCGCCCGGTCCGCCTGAGCAGTGCGCCCCGGCTGCCCACCGCGGCCGAGATCCGCGACCTCGACGAGCCCTTCGGGACGCTGATGCTGGAACTCCCGCTCCGGGACGCCGGTTTCGTGCTGCCCTCCTGGGAGGAGCTCACCGAGCTGGTGGAGGCCGCGCGCGAGCGCGATGCGGTGGTGCACTTCGACGGCGCGCGCTTGTGGGAGACGACCGTCCACTTCGGCCGCTCACTGGACGAGATCGCGGCCCTGGCGGACAGCGTGTACGTGTCGTTCTACAAGTCACTCGACGGCTTCGGCGGCGCCGCCCTCGCCGGCACCAAGTCCCTGGTGGAGGAGGCGAAGGCCTGGCGGCACCGGTACGGCGGGCAGGTTTTCCAGCAGTTCCCGACCGTGCTGTCGGCGCTCGCCGGGCTGGAGCGTGAGCTGCCCCGGCTGCCCGACTGTGTGCGGCACGCGCGCGTGGTGGCCGCCGCGCTGCGCGAGGGCTTCGCGGCGGCCGGGGTGCCCTGGGTGCGCGTCCACCCCGAGGAGCCGCACACCAACGAGTTCCAGGTCTGGCTCCCGTACGACGTCGATGTCGTCGCCGAGGCCGCGGTCCGGCACGCCGAGGAGACGAAGACCCTGCTCTTCGCCCGCCCCTGGGACGCCCCGGGCCCGGGCCTCGCCGTGACGGAGATCGAGGTCCGGGCCGCGGGCCTGGAGTGGACGGCGGGCGATGTGAAAGCGGCGGTCGCGGAGTTCGTCTCCCGGCTGCCGCAGGGGGTCAGCCCGTAGCCCGTCGGCCCGGACGCAACCACCGGCCCAGCGCCCGCCGTAGCCGTCCGTGGGCCGGACGCTCGGCGATCACCGCGCGGAACTGCCGGTGGTCGCGCCACTCCCGCACGACCTGCCAGTCGTGGGCGCCGGGCGCGGGCGGGCCTGGCCGGCCGAGCTGCTGGGCGCGGTAGGCGTCGAGGAGGTACTGCTGCGTGATGCTCATGGCGGTTCGCCTTCTCGGAACGTGGAGAAACGGTGGATCGGGCTCCGCGGCTGCCCCGGTTGTCCCAGGCTGCGCCGCCCGCGCCGCCGGTGTCGCGCCGATTGACGGCCGCCGTCAATCGAGGGCGGCGTTGTCAGTGGCGGCGTGCACCATGGCGACATGAGCGTGAGCATCGACATCGCGGGGCTGCGGCCGGAGAGGGTCGCCGTGGTGCCCTCGCCCCTCGCCGAGCTCGGTATGGCGCTGCATGCGCTGTCCGAGCCGGGGCACCATCCCGGCCTGCAGGGCTGGGTGACCGGCGTGACCGCCCGGCTCGACTCGCATCTGGCCGACCGGATGTGCGAGGCGGACTTTCTTTGGCGGACGACGTTCTCGGACCTCTTCATGCCGTTCGCCGGCCTCCCGGGCACCGGCGCGGTCCCGGGCGCCACTCTCGCCGAGGACCTCGATCTGCTGGACAAGCTCACGGACGAGCAGTTCGTGGACGCGGCGCTGGAATTCACCTGCGCGCTGCCGTACGACGTCCAGGGCGCGAAAGCGCTGACCGACCCGGCGCTGCGCGACCGGGCTCTGGGGCTGGCTGCCGCGCGCGGGCCGCAGCAGATGCGGTTCACCGAGCGGCTGCTGGCCGACCCGCCGCGGATCCGCGCCTGGCTGCGGCAGTTCCTGGAGGACTGCGACGAGGCGTTCTTCGCGGACACCTGGTCCCGGCTGCGCCACCAACTCGCGGCGGACGCCCGCCACAAGACCGACCTGCTGCGACACAAGGGGCTGGCCGAGGCGCTGGCCCTGGTGTCCCCGGCGGTGGTGCTCGACGAGGCCGCCGGAAGGATCACGATCGACAAGCTGCGCCAGGGCCACAGCGTCATCAGGGACAGTGGCCTGCTGCTCGTGCCGACGAGCCTGGGCTGGCCGCATCTGATGGTGCTGCACCGGCACGGCTGGCAGCCCGTACTGCACTACCCGGTCGGCTCCCCCGGGCTCACCGTGCCGCCTTCGGTCGACCAGCTGACCATGAGGATGACCGCCCTGTCCCACCCGGTGCGGATGCAGCTCTGCCGCAACCTCGCCCGCAGCACGTACACCACGAGCGAACTCGTACAGATCCACAGCATGACCGCGCCCGAGATATCCCGGCACCTGAGCGTCCTCAAGAAGGCGGGCCTGATCACCACCCGCCGCCGCGGTCGGTACGTCCTGCACCAACTGGACGTCACCGCGGTGGCGCGGCTCGGCAGCGACTTCCTCGAAGCGCTCCTGAGGTGACCGTCAGTCGAACCGGATGTGCCTGATCCCGACCCGCGCCTGCCTCAGCCGCGTCCGCAGCGCGCCCTCGTTGTTGGGCCTGAGAGTCAGCCCGGCCAGCACGGCGATCCGGTCCGCCGTCTTCGGCACGGTCGAGTGGTCCGTCCACAGATGCTCGGCGAACTCCGGCTCGCGCAGCCGCTCCAGACAGTGGTCGAGCTGCTGCACGGCCCAGCTCTCCCTGCGCAGGCCGGCGTTCTTTCCGGCGACGAACTGAAGGAGGTGTCCCAGCCCCCGCTCGCGCAGCCGTTTCAGGACGGTCTCGCGCTCGGCGAGGAGCGTGAAGTGCCGTACGTCATGGCCCAGTTCGCGGAGTCGTCCGACGGTCTCCTGGAAGTAGCCGGAGTCGGTGACCGTCATCGGCGCGATCACCACGCCGTCGTGCTTGGTGAGGGCGAGGTCGAGGACCTCGACGACGCCCTGCCGCCAGGACGCCAGGTCCTGGAAGTTTCCCCGCAGTGCGGGCGGCAGCATGCGGCGCAGGCCGAAGCCGGGGTGCTCGGGGTCGCAGATGACGCTGCCGGGCAGGCGGCGCTGTATCTCGTGTGCGGTCTGTGTCTTGCCGCCCCCGAAGGGGCCGTTGATCCACAGGAGCATGCGCAGACCCTACCGACGGGCGCGGGCTCCGGTCAGCCGTGTCCGCCGGCCCGTACGAGCCCCGTCTCGTACGCCAGGACCACCACCTGCACCCGGTCCCGCAGCCCGAGCTTGGTCAGGATGCGGCCCACATGTGTCTTGACCGTCGCCTCCGACAGCACCAGCCGGCCCGCGATCTCCCCGTTGGACAGTCCCTGGGCGACCAGCACCATGACCTCGCGCTCACGCTCGGTGAGCCGCTCCAGCTCCTTGTGCCGGGGCTCCTTGCCGGTGCTGGGCAGCATCGGCGCGAACCGGTCGAGCAGCCGCCGGGTCGTCGACGGGGCCACGACGGCGTCGCCGCTGTGCACGGAGCGGATCGCGGCGAGGAGTTCGCCGGGCGGCACGTCCTTGAGCATGAACCCGGAAGCGCCCGCCTTCAGCGCGGAGAAGGCGTACTCGTCGAGATCGAACGTGGTCAGGATCAGCACCTTCGGCGGGTCGGTGTCCGAGCAGATGCGCCGGGTGGCCTCCACACCGTCGAGCTTCGGCATGCGTACGTCCATGAGCACCACGTCGACCTCGGTCGAGCGCAGCACCTGCAGGGCCTCGACCCCGTCGCCCGCCTCCGCCACGACCTCCATGTCCGGCTGTGCGGCGAGCACCATCCGGAACCCGGTGCGCAGCAGCACCTGGTCGTCGACGAGCATCACGCGGATCGTCATCGGGGCCTCTTCCATGTCCGTTCAGAGGGTTGTTACAGGTGTCAACAGGGGGCGTGCGTCGGCGGTCAATGCGCTGGTTTGAGCGGCAGCAGGGCACTGATGCGGAATCCTCCACCGGGGCGCGGGCCCGCGTCCAGGGTGCCGCCGACCATGCCGACCCGCTCGCGCATGCCGATCAGGCCGTGGCCCCGGCCGTCGGCGCCGCCCTCCTCGTACAGCTCGTGCGGGGCGCCCTTGCCGTCGTCCTCGACGAGCAGTCCGAGGCCGTCGTCGAAGTAGACCAGCCGCACGCTCGCTCCCGCGTTCGGCCCGCCGTGCTTGCGGGTGTTGGTGAGCGCCTCCTGCACGATGCGGTACGCGGTGAGCTCGACGCCGCTGGGCAGCGGGCGCGGAGTGCCCTCGATCCTGAAGTCGACCGGCAGGCCCGCGCCGCGGCACTGCTCGACCAGGTCCTCGATCTGCTCGACGTCGGGCTGCGGGACGTACTCGCCGCTCTCCTGGTGCTCGCCGGTGCGCAGCACGCCGAGCAGGCGGCGCATCTCGGCGAGGGCCTGGCGGCCGGTGGAGGAGATGGTCTCCAGGGCCTTCTTCGCCTGGTCCGGCGCGGCGTCGAGGACGTAGGCGGCGCCGTCGGCCTGCACCACCATCACCGACACGTTGTGCGCGACGACGTCGTGCAGCTCACGCGCGATACGGGCGCGTTCCGCGGCGACCGCGACCTTCGCCTGCGCCTCGCGCTCCTTCTCGAGGCGGGCGGCGCGCTCCTCCAGCTGCGCGAAGTAGGCGCGGCGGGTGCGGATGGAGTCGCCGAGCACCCAGGCGAGGGCGAACGGCACCGTCTGGAAGACCGCGACCGCGATGTTCCCC
>NZ_JBQQCE010000331.1:0-11137 GCF_052245645.1 Streptomyces sp. KR55
CTCCCCCCCCGGGGCCGGTGGCCGAGTGGCCGTTCAGGCGGTGGAGTCCCGCTCCCAGCGGTAGAAGCAGCGCGCCATCGCGTCCTTCGGTGAACGCCAGGTCGCGGGATCGTACGCGGTGACGTACGCGGACAGCCGCTCGCTGATGTCACGGAACTCGGGACGCCCGGCCACCTTGGCGATGGCGGGTGCGGGGTCCCGTTCGGCTTCGATGAGGTGCAGGTACACGTCATCGAACTGGAAGAGACTGCGCCGGGAGACGCCCACGAGGTGGGGCAGCTCTCCTCGGTCCGACTCCTCGAACACCTTGGCGATGTCCGGGGCCGACCCGGGCGCCATGCGGGCGACGATCAGGGTGTGGTGCATCGTGCTGTCTTCCGTTCGGCTCAGTCGGTCAGGGTCGGCACACGCCGGCGTTCCGCGGCCTGCTCGATGCGGTCCCGGATCAGGGCCATCTGGACCTTGGAGTTCCGGTTGATGTTGTCCGTCATCCAGGCGTCGTCGACCGGTGCGTCGGGCTTCATCTCGAAGTCCTGCGTCCACACCATCCGGGTGCCCTCGGGTACCTCCTCGTACTGCCACCGGATGTTCATGTACGCGAAGGGCCCGGTCTCGACACGGCGGGCCTTGACGCTGAGCGTGTCGCGGTCCGTCTCCCGTTCCGAGACCCAGCTCCACACGGTGCCGTTGTCGTCGGGGTGCATGGTCAGCCGGAAGGTGGTCTTGTTCCCCTCCGTGGACAGGATCTCCGCGGAGGCGTACTCGCTGAACAGCTGTGGCCAGCTCTCCACGTCGTTGGTCATGTCCCAGACCAGGTCCACCGGCGCGGCGATGGTGATCTCGTTCTGTGTGTGTCCGGCCATGTCACGCTCCTGTCATGAGGGCACTGTTGACGAGGTCGAGGAACTGCCGTGGCGTCTTGCTGCGCTCCGCGTCGGGAGGCATCGGCGTGCCGTACCGGTTCTCCAACTCGCCCACGATGCCCAGCAGTCCGAGCGAGTCGATGCCGAGGGCGTCGAAGCCGGAGTTGTACTGCTGCTGGAGATCCTCCGGGGCGACGGTGATCCCGGCGGCCTTCTTCATCAGCTCGGCCAGCTCTTCCACGGTGATTCGGTCACTCATGCGGTTACTCTCCTTTGCACTGTGACGCCTCGCTACGAGGCGTCGACGGCGCCGTGCCGCAGCACCAGCGCCGAGTTCGACCCCATGAGTCCCCGACTGAGGACCAGCGCCGTGCGCAGCTCGGCGGCACGGGCGCGGGCGGACACGAGGTCGAGGTCATGGCAGATGTCGAAGACGTTGGGGGTGGGTGGAATCAGGTGGTTCTCCAGCGCGAGCACCGCCGCCGCCGTGTCCAGCACCGGCGCCGCGCAGTAGCCCCGGCCGATACCGGTCTTCGGCGCGGTGACCGGCACGCGCCGGCCGTGGGAGCCGAGGGCGTCGACGATCGCCAGCGCCTCCGCACGGTCCGCTTCCGGTACGCCGAGGGCGTCCGCGAAGACCACGTCGATCTCCTCGGGGGCACACCCGGCCTCGTCCAGGGCCGCACGGATGGCCTCGGCGAGGCCTTCCCGGGACTGCTCCCAGCGGGAGGCGCCGGTGAACGTCGCCGCGTGTCCGGCGAGGGTGGCTCGCACACGCGCGCCCCGTTCCCGGGCCGAGGTCTCCTCCTCCACGACGAGCATGGCGCCGCCCTCGGCCGGCACGAATCCGCAGGCTCCTTCCGTGAACGGGCGGTAGGCGCGCTCCGGGTCCTCGACGGTGCTCAGCTCCTCGTAGCCGAGCTGGCAGACCACCGAGTAGGGGGCGAGCGGCGCCTCGGTCGCCCCGGCCACGATCACGTCGGTGCCGCGGCGCACGGCCCGCGCCGCGTGCGCGATGGCGTCCAGGCCGCCCGCCTCGTCGGCGGCGACGACCGAGCAGGGGCCCTTGAAGCCGCGGCGGATGGAGATCTGGCCGGTGCTGGCGGCGTAGAACCAGGCGATGGACTGGTACGGCCCGACGAAGCGACTGCCCTTTCCCCACAGCCGCTGCAGCTCCCGCTGACCGAACTCGCCACCGCCGGAACCGGCCGCGGTGACCACGCCCACGGAGAACGGCGAGTCGCCGGTGTCGGCCTGGCCGAGGCGGGCGTCGTCCAGCGCGAGGTCGGCCGCGGCCATCGCGAAGTGCGTGAACCGGTCGGTCTGGACGAGATAGCGCTCCTCGACCGCCGACGACGCCTCGAAGTCCCGTACCTCGCCGGCCACCCGCAGCGGCAGGTGCTCACAGCCCTCGCGGGTGACCGGGGCGAGGACGCTGATGCCTTCCTTGGTGGACTTCCAGAAGTTCTCGGTAGTGGCTCCGTTGGGCGCGACCACACCGATTCCGGTGACGGCCGCGCGCCGCGGATGCGGTTCGCTCATCGTGTCCTCTCCCTCGGCCGGGTCAGGATCACCGCGGACTGGAAGCCGCCGAACCCGCTGCCCACGGAGAGCACGCTGTTCAGTCTCCGCTCGCGTGCGACGCGCGGGACGTAGTCCAGGTCGCACTCGGGATCCGGGGTCTCGTAGTTCGCGGTGGGCGGTACCACCTGGTGGGCCAGGGCCAGCACACAGGCGACGACCTCGATCGCGCCGATCGCACCCAGGGAGTGGCCCACCATGGACTTGATGGAGCTCATGGGTGTGTCGTAGGCGTGCTGTCCCAAGGCCCGCTTCACCGCGGCGGTCTCGTGACGGTCGTTCTGCTGCGTGCCCGACCCGTGGGCGTTGACGTAGTCGATCGCCGTGCGGTCGAGCCCGGCGTGGTCGAGGGCGGTCTCGATGGCACGGGCCATCTCCAGCCCCTCTCTGGTCAGACCGGTCATGTGGTAGGCGTTGCCGAAGGTTGCGTAGCCGCTGAGCTCGCAGTACACGTGTGCGCCGCGGGCCAGGGCGTGGTCGAGCTCCTCCAGGACGAGCACCGCACCGCCCTCGCCCATGACGAACCCGTTGCGGTCGGCGTCGAAGGGACGGGAGGCGTGGGCCGGATCGTCGTTGTTCGGCGACGTGGCCTTGATCGCGTCGAAGCAGGCCATGGTGATCGGTGATATCGGCGAGTCCGAGGCACCGGCCACACACACATCGGCCCTGCCCTCCTCGATCGTGTGGAAGGCGTACCCGACCGCGTCGAGCCCCGAGGTGCAGCCCGTGGAGACGGTCTGCACCGGCCCGCGCGCCCCGAACCGCTCCGCCACCGTCGAGGCGAGCGTGCTGGGCGAGAACGCGCGGTGCAGATGCGGGTCGGCCTCCCGGTGGTCCACGTCCCAGTGCTCCCCGTGGTGGCTGACCAGCACGTAGTCGTGCTCCAGCCGGGTGGTGCCGCCGACCGCGGTGCCCAGGGAGACCCCGATCCGCCAGGGGTTCTCCTGGCCGAGGTCGAGTCCGGCGTCGTGTATCGCCTCGTCGCCGGCGGCCAGGGCGAACTGGATGTAGCGGTCGCATCGTGCGACGTCCTCCCCGTCCAGCCGGTGGGCCGCAGGGTCGAAGTCGCACTCGGCGGCGATCCGCGAACGCAGGCCGGCCGGGTCGAAGAAGGTGATCCCCCGCGTCGCGGTGCGCCCGTTGGTCAGGAGATCCCAGAACGCCGGTATGCCGATGCCGCCCGGCGCGACGATGCCTATCCCGGTGACCGCCACACGCCGGTTCATGACCGGACCTCCCCTCGTTCGGCCGTCCGGCCCGCACCCGCGCGGGCTCCCTCCGCCGCGACCGGGACGGAGTCGGTCTCCTCGGTGTCGACGTGGCCGAGCGGCGGGCTCGGGGCCAGCGGGCCGAGGTGGAAGACGATGCGGGCCTCCACGTTGCCGACGTTGCGGAAGCGGTGCCGCATGTGGGCGGGGATCATGAGCCCCTGCTCGGGACGCAGCGGGTGGGGGTCGCCGTCCAGGTCGACCTCCAGCTGCCCGCAGACGACGTACACGAACTCCTCGGAGTACGGGTGGTAGTGCTCCGCGATGCGGTCGCCGGGCTGCACGATGGCCACGCCCATGAATCCGCTGGTGGAGCCGACCGTGGTGGGGGTGAGCATGGCGCGCAGATCGCCACCGCGCCTGGTGTTGGGCTCGACCTCGCTGAGATCCACGATGTTGAGACGGGGTTTGATCACGACGTTGCTCCGATCGTGTGCTGTGTCGACTTGGGGGGCCGGGCGGCCGCGCCCCGCGAGCTGGGTCAGGCCTCTGGTGAGCGGCGGTCGGTGACGAGGTCCATGCGGGCGAGCGTGAGGAGGCCGACGGGCGCGGCGTCCATCGGCGTGGAAGCGTCGGCACCGAGGGCGTCGCCGTCGAGGAGCGCCGTCACCTCGGCTGCCTGACCGCGGTCCGTCAGCCCGAGCACCGCGCCGGGGTCGGCGTCGAGGCCGCCGCGCACGTCGATCAGCCGCATCACGATGTCGTCCCGCTGGAAGATCGTGCTGCACAGCACCGGGCTGTGCGGATCCTCCGCCGCCGCCTCGTCCTGCCGGGCGAGCAGTTCGGCGAGCCGCATTCCGCCGCCCTCCCGGGCCGGGTAGTACAAAGCGTGCCGCACGGCCTGCCCGGTTTCCTGGCCCGCCGTCACATGGTGTACGGCGGGCAGCGCCGCGCGGGTGAAGAAGACGCGGGCGGACTCGGGATCATCGAGGTCCCGGTCCTGCTCCAGATGGGGGTTGATGGCTTCCTCGACGGCCCGCACCTCGGGCTGCCGGGCGACATGGCGCAGCGCGGCGAGCAGGTCGCCGCGCACCTCGATGGCCCGCACCACACGGTTGCCGTGCATGAACAGGGAGGTGCGGCACAGCCGGGTGGTGTCGTCGACCTGCGGCTCGGGCGCGGCGTAGTCGGCGAGGATCCTGGCGACGGTCTGCTCACTGCCCGGCTTGACCGTGAAGGTGAGCGCGTGCCGGATGATGCCGTCCCCGATCCGGGGTGATGCCTGGAGCCGGCGCTTGCCGGACCTGGCGTCCTCCGCCGGGTCGCCGGTCTCGCGGACGATGTGGAAGCGCAGCGACCTGGTGTCCCGGACGCAGCGGTGCAAGGGCTCCACCATCCGCACGTGCTCCTCGCTGTTCACCCAGGTGAGGAACGGCGGGGCACTCTCCCACTCACTCGTGATGAGCCATTGCGAGGGATTCTCGATCGACTGGCACAACTGGTCGCTGACATGCCCGGGAACGGACGCAACCTGGTTGCAGAGTTGCTCGTACGCCTCCAGGAACTGCTGCTGGGCTCCGTCGTGGACGTCCACCAGAAGGACGACCCGGAGCCGGGAGCCGTCGAAGACGGACTGCGAGACATGGTGCGGCACCTGTTGCGTCAGCGGTTCTGAAGCAAGTGCGGAAGTGGTCATCCTGCGCACATCTCCTTAGCGGGGAGGGGGAGGCTGACGTCGATTGCGGTGATGCGACGTGAGCGTGCCTCGATCTTGTGCCGGTCCCCACCAGTGCGCGAATCGTATGGACTACGTGGGTGACCGGCGGCGCGGATCCGCACCCGTAGGGCGGGGAAGCTCCGACGCATTGCCTGCACGCACACCTGACGGACAACCAGGTCTGCTCACGCGAGATGAGCGAAGACCACCAGGTTGTCCGTGTAGTCCTTGACCGTGCGGTCGTAATCACCCGCGCAGGTGATGAGCCGGACCTGGGCCTGGGGGGTGTCGCCGTACACACGCCGGCTCGGGAAGCGGTCCTTGGCGAACATCTCCACGCTGTCGACCACGAAGGACGCCGTGCGCCCGTCGGCTCGTTCGACGTGGAAGACGTCCCCCTTCTGCAGGGCACCGAGGTCGGCGAAGACGGCGGGGGACGTGGCCGTGTCGACGTGCCCGGCGATGATCGAGGTGCCGGCCTCTCCGGGACTGGCCCCCTTGGCGTGCCAGCCGACGAGGTTGACGTCGTGGGCGGGCGGGGGTTCGAGCTGCCCGTTGGGGCCGATGGCAAGGTCCGTGAAGGGCGCGTCGACCGAGATCTTCGGGATGAGCAGGCGCACCGGCTTCGACCGCGGCAGGTGCCTTCCCGCCGCGTGCGGCCCAGGCGTTGCCGGCGCTGTGGCATGTGGCGCCGGTGGGGCGTGTGCCGGACGGGAGGTGCCGGACGGCGTGTCGTCGCCGCCGATCAGGCGCACCGTCAGGAGCAGGAGAGCCACGGCACACAGCACGATCACGCCTCCGTGGGACCCCTGGCCGGACGGCACCTGCTCGTCGTCGGTGGGGGAAGAAGGCTGAGCCGGCATCGGAGACCACCTCACTAGTGCACGGCAACAGGGCGGACGGGGCGGGCGGGAAGCCGGCCGGGCCGCCACACGGTGCACGCGTGGCGGCCCGGCCTGCGGCTGCTATCGCGTCCGGCATGGGTCAGGCCGTGCCGTGTGCCGAGTTCCTTCGACGCGCGGCGTACAGGCCGGTACCCGCGACGGCCAGAACGGCCAGGCCACCCGCGGTCACCGTGGGCGCGTCCAGCGCGCCGCCGCCGGTGTGCATCCCGCCGTGGGGCTTGTCGTGGTCGCTGCTCCAGCCGCCCTTGTCGTGCTCGCTGTCCTTGTAGCCTCCCGAGTCGTGCTTGCCTCCGTTGTCGTGCTCCTTGCTGTAAGACGAGTCGTCGTGGTCCCAGTCCTCGGCTGCGTAGACGCCGGGTGCGGTCATGGTGAGGACGGCCGAGGCCGCCGCGGTGGCCAGGAGCATGCGTGCTGAGCGCATATGTGGATCCTTTCGCCACGGCCGGGCAGCTGGCGCTTCGTCAGCTGAGGTGACCCGGCCTGACGTGATCAACCGTCAGTCAGTTGTCGGCCTCCCACCACTCAAGGAGCTCACCTGGGTGAACGGGGCGCCTGGGCACCACAGCGTGACGTCGCGCCGACAGCATGGGCCGTCGGCGCGACGTCGTGCTCGTGTGACGAAGGTCAGGTCAATGCGAGGACCGTCCTCACGACCTGACGGAGTGTCGATTCGGCATCGGGGACCGCACCTGGCGACCGCCATGCGACGAACCCGTCGGGCCGGACCAGTACGGCCCCTGCGCGTGTCGTGCCGTGGACCTCCGACCAGTCCGCACCGTCCTCGTACGCCAGCTCGCTGCCGGGTCCGATCCCCACCCGGTAGGAGACGAGCGGGACCGACATCTCTTCGGCGAGGCGTGTGGCGGCCTCGTGCCATCCGCTCGGCTCATCCGCGTCGCTGAGCAGGACCAGGGACCGTTCGTACAGGTCGAGGGTGGAGATCCGTTCGCCCCGGAACCGTACCCACAGGTGGGGTGCCCTGCTGCCGGGCTCCCCGGTCAGGGCCAGCTTCTCGGGCACGACCGCCGTCGTGGGATCGGCGCCGACGACGGCGCCCTTCGGGTAGCGGTAGCCGAGTGTGATGTTGAGGATGCCGCGCTGGGGCGCGTTGCCGGCGGTGGGCGGAGGGGTGTAGCCGGGGTGGCTGTGCTCGGCCGACCGGGCGGCCGCGCGGGCGCTGGTCGCCTCGGCGACCCTACGGCGTTCGATGTCGTAGGTGTCCAGAAGTCCGTCACCTGCCCAGCCGCCGAGCACGGCAGCCAGCTTCCAGGCGAGGTTGTGCGCGTCCTGGATACCGGTGTTGGAGCCGAAGGCTCCGGTGGGGGACATCTCGTGGGCCGAGTCGCCGGCCAGGAAGACGCGTCCCGACCGGTAGCTCCGGGCGACCCGTTGGGCGGCGTGCCAGGGCGCCCTTCCGGTGATCTCCACGTCGATGTCCATGTCCCCGACCGCGCGGCGGATGTGGTCGGCGCACCGCTCGTCGGTGAACTCCTCCGTCGTTTCGCCGTCTTCGGGGTGCCAGGGGGCGTGGAAGACCCAGTTCTCGCGGTTGTCCACCGGCAGCAGCGCCCCGTCGGCACCCGGGCGGGTCAGGTAGCAGACGATGAAGCGACGGTCGCCCACCACGTCGGCGAGACGACGGGACCGGAAGGTGATGCTGACGTTGTGGAACAGGTCACCGGGGCCGTTGTGGCCGATGCCGAGCTGTTCCCGGACGGGACTGCGGGGGCCGTCGGCGGCGACGAGGTAGTCCGCGCAGATGGTGCTGTGCTTGCCCGTCTCCCGGCTCTTGACCAAGGCGGTGACGCCGTCCGCGTCGGTGTCGAACGCCACCAGTTCGGTGGAGTAGCGCAGGTCGCCGCCGAGTCCCGCGGCATGGTCCAGCAGGACCGGCTCCAGGTCGTTCTGGCTGCACAGACACCATGACGTCGGGCTGAAGCGGGCCAGTCCGCCGCCCGGGTCGATCTCCTTGAACAGCCAGTCGCCCGCGTCGCCGACCAGGGTGGGCGCCTGCAGAATGCCGTGGTTCTTGGCCAGGGTGGAGGCGGCCTCATGGATCGCCGGCTCGACGCCGGCCACCCGGAACAGCTCCATCGTGCGGACGTTGTTGCCGCGGCCGCGAGGGTGGATGGAGGTGTCGGCATGACGCTCCACCAGTGTGTGCCGGACACCCAGTCGGCCCAGGAACAGCGAGGTCGACAGGCCGACCAGGGAACCGCCGACGATGAGGACCGGGACCTGGGCTTCGTCGGTCGTGGGGTCGGCTTGATCGGCTGTTTCGTTCATCACTCGCCTCCAACGCGTCGTGTCCGCAGAGCCGGCCGGATAAGGCCGGAGACACTCATGCATGCCCCGCAGGGCGCACGGCGTCTCACGCATCACCCGCTTAGGGCCTGCCCGCGGATCATGCCGGAATCGCGGGGCCTGACACCGTTCACCTGCGCCGATCAGTCACCGCCCCTTGGAGCCGACCTGATCCGCCGGACGGGCCCTGACACCGCCCAGCGTGCTCTCCCGCTCCACCAGCCGGTGCGGGGCGGTGAGTTCACGCCCGGCCGGCTCGCCGTTCCCCGACAGGCTGCGCAGCAGTGAGGCCACCGCCATGCGGGCGATGGCCTGCTTGTCCGGTGAGACGGTGGTCAGGGACACGGCCCCGAACCGGCCCTCGGTGATGTCGTCGAAGCCCACCACGGCCACGTCCTGGGGCACCCGCAGCCCCCGTTCGTGCAGGGTCCGCATCGCACCGATGGCTATCAGGTCGTTGAACGCGAACACGGCGTCGGGGCGCAGGCCCGAGTCCAGCAGTCGGGCCATGCCCCGCGCCCCGTCGGCGCGGTCCCACCCGCCGACGGGCACGACCAGGCTGTCGGGCGCGGGCACCCCGGCCGCCGTCAACTCCTGGCGCCAGCCCTGGAGTCGTAGATGAGCCGGACGGTTCGCGGAGTCCGTGCCCGCCCCCAGACAGGCGATGCGGGTGCGGCCCCGGCCGAGCAGATGCCGTACGGCCTCGCGGGCCGCGGCCACGTTGTCCATGGCGATGTGGTCGTGGGGCGCGTCGTACTCCCGCTCGCCGAGCAGCACCAGGGGCACGTCGTCGGAGCGCCCCTGAAGGTCCGCGGCCTCCAGTTCGATCGGGCTGAGGATGAGCCCGTCGATCACCCGGGTCCGGAAACCCTGGCTGACCAGCACCTCCTTGTCCCGTCGGCCGCCCGTGCGGTCGAGCAGGACCGTGTACTCGTGCTCCGCGGCGGCGTCGATGACGGCGCCGGCCAACTCGGCGAAGTAGGGGTTGCCCAGCTCGGGAACGGCCAGAGCGATGATGCCCGTACGCCCCTTGCGCAGATGGCGCGCGGTGGGGTTCGGGCGGTAGCCCAGTTCGTCGATGGCGGCCTGCACCCGGGCCCGCATCGCGGGGGCGACGTGGGGATGGTTGTTCACGACGTTGGACACGGTCTTGATCGAGACGCCGGCGCGCTGGGCCACGTCCTTCAGGCTCACCGGCAAGAGGCCTCCTCGGCAGAGTGACGGCTCCGACGGCGGAGCGTTTGTCATGAACCTGGACAGGGATCGGTGGGCGTGCTGTCATGCCAACTGCTGTGTTTGCAACGTTGTACAGACTGAAGCGGTGAGCCGCCACCACCCTTCCTTCCTCGGTCAAGGAGGATTCGTGCGCATCAGACCGTTCAGAGACCGCCTCGCACTGCTGTTAGCAGCCGTGCTGGGCATTACCGGACTGGCCGCAACACCGGCCGCCACGGCGGCCGACGACCCCGTCGACGTCCACGGCCTCAAGGGCGAGTACTACACGCACTCGGCGCCCGGCACGTTCGACTTCCACGAGCTCAAGGCCACCGGATTCGACCCCCGACTCGACTTCGACTCCCTGGAGTCCCGACTCCGCGCCGCCACCGGCCGCTCGGACGACGTCAGCGTCCGCTGGACCGGCCGTATCGTGCCGGAGAAGACCGGCCCCACCACCTTCTCGATCATCGGCGACAACGGCTTCCGGCTCTGGATCGACGACCGGCCCGTCATCGACCACTGGGTCGACGACTGGGACCGCGAACAGACCAGCGAGCCGGTCGAGTTGACGGCCGGCCGCGCCTACGACATCAAGGTCGAGTACTTCGAGCACTACGGAGGCTCCAACCTCCATCTGCGCTGGACCCCGCCGGGCGGCACCAAGACGGCCGTCCCGCAGTCGGCGTTCCTCCTGCCCGAGGGCTACGACTACGACGGCGCCATCGCCACCACCGTCCTTCCGGACGGCCGTACCCTCCGCCTCGACTTCGCCCAGGAACTGGCCCCGCCGCCCGCCGGACTCACCGACCACCTGGACGCCGTGATCGGCGGCGCCACCTGGCCCCTGGGCGACGCGCACGTCGACCCCGCCGCCCCCAGGTCCCTGCTCGTGGCACTCGACGAACCCGTGGTCGGCAACAGGACCGGCACCGCCCCGGGCCTCGCGGACGTCCGCTACGACGGCGAAGGCGGCCTAGCCGGCAGGGACGGCAACGTTGTCAACGCCTTCTGGAGCAGCGGCCCGAACCACTCCACCCATCAGCTGCGCACCAGGTGGGCCGACGACGTCACCCCGGACAACGCCCACCGTGAGTACCCCCGTCCCCAGCTCACCCGCGACAGCTGGCGGAACCTGAACGGCACCTGGCAGTTCGCCGCCGCACGGGCCGGGGAGCAGCCGCCGTTCGGCCGGAACCTCGACGAAGAGATCCTCGTCCCCTACCCCGTCGAATCCCAGCTCTCGGGCGTCGAACGGCACGAGGACCGCATGTGGTACCGCCGTACCTTCACCGTCCCGTCCGACTGGCGGATCGGTACCGCCAAACGGCTCCAGCTGAACTT
>NZ_JBQQCE010000332.1:0-11101 GCF_052245645.1 Streptomyces sp. KR55
GTCCAGAACGGAGGGGACGTCCCCGGCGATTTGGACGACCTCGTCGGGAGCGACGGTGCTGGCGCAGATCAGGACACCGGGGTAGGGCCCGTTGGCCAGCACTCCGTCCGGTCCGCGCAGCACGGTGCCGAGGGCTTCGCCGTCGGCGACGGTGCAGATGGCGGCGCTCGCGCCTGCGACGGCGTCAGCAGGGCGGGCCGCCGCGAAGGCGCCCGCCTTGACGAGCGGTTCGACCCGCTCCGCAGTGCGGTTCCAGACCCGAACCTGAACTCCCTGGTCGAGGAGGCGGGTGGCCAGGCCGGTGCCCATGGCGCCGAGTCCGAGGACGGCTATGGGGCCGTTGGTCGTACGCGTCATGACGCCGCCCCCACGGTCTCCTTGACGACCCGGAACCGGAGCGACTGCGTCGAGTCGACCCACTGGCGCAGCGGCGCGACCAGTTCGCGGTGCTCCTCGCTCTGCTGCCAGGCGAAGAACGCCTCGGGCGTCTCCCACTCACTGGTGATCACCCACTGACGGGAGTCGTCCACGGGTTCTCCCAGCCGCTCGACGATGTGGCCGGGGGTGCGGGCGACGGTCTTGCGGATCTTGTCGTACAGATCCAGGAACCCTTGCTCGCCGCCCTCGATCACTCGGACGGTGAAAACGACGGACAGCTTGTCGGCCGAATGGCCCTTCTGCTTGGTGCCCATGTCTCCTCCTGATGGTGAGATCCGGCAGGACACGACTCCTACCGACTCATGACCCCCGTGCGGCCGCAACTCCGAATGGGGGACGGGCCAGTCGGGACAAGGCCTTTACGCTGCGTTGTTGGTCTGTTGGGGTGAGTAGGGTGATGTTCCGTTTCGCGACTGTCGGACGCGGATGGCGTCACACGAACGGGGCTTTTCGCGACCCTTGCGAATCGGGGCGAATTCAGGCGGCGTTCGAAGGAAGAAGTCAGGACATAATCGGATTTAGCGATGCTTGCTGGCATAGTGCGGCCATGGAGATCACGACTGCCGGCAGCCGAGGCACCCACGGGGTGCTCCGGTGAAGGCGTCGTTCACACGCCCCCCGCGCGAACCGGCTGGGACGGAGGGCCCCCGTCGTGGCCTCCGTACCCGCCGCACGGCCCTCGCCGTCGCCCTCACCGGCGCCGTCGTGATCACTGGTGCCGCCGTGCTCATCAGCACCCTCCTCTACGGCGGCCACCGGTCCCCCGCCCACCCCGGCTCGCCCGCCCCCGGTCCGTCCGGCGCGTCGTCCGGCCCGGCCTCCTCCCCCGGCGCCCCAGGCATCGGCGACCCGCTCCTGCCGCTCGACGGCAACGGCGGCTACACGGTGCGCCGTTACATCATCGCCTTCGACTGGCGGGCACCGCGGACGCCCTTCGACGCCCGCACCACCATCAGCGCCACCGCCACGCAGGCACTGTCCCGCTTCAACCTCGACTTCGCGGGCAACACGCTGCACACGGTCACCGTCAACGGCGCACCGGCGACCGCCGTACGCGACGGCGACGAGCTCGTCGTCACTCCCGCGAAGCCGATCCTCGACGGCAGCGCCTTCACCGTGCAGGTCGCCTACACCGCCGATCCGACGCAGCAACGGCACCGCAGTGACGCGATCCAGGCGTACGGCTGGGTGCCCACGCCCGACGGCACCGTGCTCTGTCCGCAGCCCAACGGCGCCAAGATGATCTTCCCGGCGAACGACCACCCCAGCCTGCGGGCGCCGGTCACCTTCCGCATCACCACCCCGCCCGGCCTCAGCGCAGTGGCCAACGGCCGACTCGTCGAGCGCGTCCGGCGCCCCGACGGACGACTCCGGTGGACGTACGACTCCGAGCACCCGGTCGCGGCCCAGCTGATCCAGGTGGCGATCGGACGGTTCACGTTCGTCGACAGCACCGGCCCGCGCGGGCTGCCCGTCCGGGACGCGGTCCCCGGTGGCCTGGTCACCGACACCGAGGCCTACCGCTCGCTCACCTCCGAGCACCTGGCCTGGCTGGAACGGCGGCTCGGCCCGTACCCGTTTCGCCGCTACGGCGTGCTGGTCGGGGACACCGACCTGCCGGTGGCGCTGGAGACGCAGTCCCTGTCCGTCGTGCCGAGGTCCGATCTGCTGGGTGACCGGGTCGACGCCGAGCGCGACCTCGTGCACGAGCTGACCCACCACTGGACCGGCAACAGCGTCGCCATCCGGCAGTGGTCCGACCTGTGGCTGAGCGAGGGGCACGCCCGCTTCTACGAACGTCTCTACTCGGACGCACACGGTGGCATCAGCATCGAGGACGCGATGCGGGCGGCGTACGAGCAGCACGACCAGTGGCGTCACGACGACGGGGCGCCCGCCGAACCCACCGAGCCGACCCTGTTCAAGCAGATGCGGTACGACGGCTCGGCGCTGGTGCTCTACGCCCTGAGGGAGAAGGTCGGCGAGGAGACCTTCGACCGGATCGAGCGGTCCTGGGTGACGACGTACCGGGGCCGGGCCGCCGGCACGCGGGACTTCCTCACGCTCGCGTCCGAGGTGGCAGGCGAGGACCTCACCCCGTTCCTGACCCCGTGGTTGTACGGGGCACACACCCCGCCCATGCCGGGGCATCCCGACTGGCAGGTGGACCCGGTCCAGGACTGAGCCGGCACGCCGCCTGTACCGGACCCCACCGTTCGGCACGGGCACTTCGCCCCCTCCCTGCCGTGACGGACGTACTGCCGCCGACCGGTTGGCCTCTGCCGGGCGGCTGGTCCAGGACGGTGACAGTTGGCGCGACGTGGCGTGTCGGGCACGGAAACGTACGAGGGGTGGTGCGAAGGGCAACTCCGTTGTCCTGGTTGCGTCGAGCATGGTCGGAGGCCCCTGCAATGAGTGAACGTGCCGCCCCCCGTGTCCCCGGCGCCCTCCGGGGGCGCCGCCGGATCCTCTGGCTGACCGCGTCGGCGGCGCTCCTGATGTCACTGCTGGTGCCGCTGCTCAGCGGGCCGGCGGACGACGACGGCGGCGCGGCGGACGACCCGCGTCTGCAGGACGTCTTCACGGCCGCCGCACACGAATACCGGGTGCCGCGCAGTGTGCTCATGGGCGTGTCCTACCTGCAGTCGCGATGGGACTCCCATCCGGGCTCCCCGAGCGTCGTCGGCGGCTACGGACCGATGCACCTGGTGGACGCCCGCCAGGCCCGGACTGCACCGCACCGCGGGAGTGCCTCGCCGTTCGCGGGGCCACAGGCCTCACGCGAGGCGAACGCCCGGGGCAACGCCTCCGCACAGCCGGCCAACCTGCAACTCGCCGCCCGCCTGATCGGGGCGCCGGAGGAGCGGCTGCGCACGGACACCGAGGCCAACGTGCGCGGCGGAGCGGCACTCCTGGCAGCGACGCAACGACAGCTCGGCAAGCCGCTCAGCGCCGACCCGGCCGACTGGTGGGAAGCGGTTGCACGCTTCCCGGGCACGGGCGACACCGCATCGGCGCAGACGTACGCCAAAGACGTCTTCTCGGTGATCCGCCGGGGCGCGCACCGCACCACCGACGCAGGGCAGCACGTCACCCTCCCCGCCAACCCGGGCGTCATCCCCCGCCCGCAGGGCCCACAGCGGCCGAAGGACGTCGAGTGCCCGGCGGAGGTGTCCTGCTCCTGGCTCAAAGCGCCGTACGTCGAGATCGGTGACGACGCGTACGGCAACTACGACCCGGCCGACCGGCCTCGGGACCAGAAGATCGACTACATCGTCATCCACGACACCGAGGCACGCCTGCCGTCGATGCTCAAGACCATCCAGGAACCGACGGAGCCGTCGTGGCACTACTCGGTCCGCTCCAGCGACGGCCACATCACCCAGCACATCAGGACCAAGGACGCGGCCCGGCACTCCGGCAGCCAGTTCGTCAACGCCCGCTCGATCGGCATCGAGCACGAGGGATTCCTCACGCAGCCCGACACCTGGTACACGGAACAGATGTACCGGACCTCGGCCCGCCTCGTGCGCTACCTGGCGAAGAAGTACGACATCCCGCTCGACCGGCAGCACATCCTCGGCCATGACAACGTGCCGTCCCCGACCGCCTCGACCATCCCTCATATGCACGACGACCCCGGCCCGTTCTGGGACTGGCGGCACTACTTCGAGCTCCTCGGCGCGCCCCTGCGGGCCACGGCCGGGCGGGACAGTGCCATGGTGACCGTGCTGCCCGACTACGCCACCCACAAGCCGCCGTTCACCGGATGCACCGGCGACGGTGTGCCGTGCAAGCCGCACGGCTCCAGCGCCGTCCGCCTGCACACCGAGCCGAAGGAGGACGCCTCGCTGATCCAGGACCCGGGCCGCCGCCCGGACGGGGAGGAGTCCACGGAGGACGTCAACGACCTGGGGTCGCGGGTCTCGGCCGGTCAGTCCTTCGCGGTCGCGGGGCGCAGCGGCGAGTGGACGGCGATCTGGTACCAGGGCCGGAAAGCATGGTTCAAGAACCCCAGACTCCATCCGACGGCCGTCGGTACGACCGGCCGGATGGTGACTCCGAAGGACGGCCTGAGCGAGGTCACGGTGTACGGGCGTGCTCTCCCGGAGGAGGACGCGTACCCGGACGAGGTGTCAGCGCCGACCGAATCGCCGCTCCCGTACAGCTTCCTCGCGGGCCAGCGGTATGTGACACAGGGCCGCCTCGTCGGTTCCCACGTCGACAAGTCGTCCTCCGACGACACACCGAACCAGGTGGTGACGGGCGAGGAGGAGTACTACCAGATCCAGTTCGGCCACCGCCTCGCCTATGTCCGGGCAAGCGACGTGGACGTGGTGAGCGAGCCGGCCACGGCAGGACCACCGTCAGGCCCTGCAGCGCGCCGTCCCTCCCGGTGACGATGCCCCTCCCCCAGATCCGGCAGTCCCCGGCGACGTGTCAGTCCCAGAGCGCATACGTCACCGTGCGCGGCACCCTCTCCGGCCTGTCGCCGGGGTAGGTGAGCGTCATACGCGAGTAGCGCTGCAACTCCGGCTGCTTCTCCCACGGTTGCGGATCGTCGAGCCGGACCACGACGGGGTACGAGTGGAACCGGCCCGCCGCGCAGTACGGCCGGCAGTCGTTCACCGCGTTGAGGCCCACGGCCACCGCCGAGTCGGCGTGCCAGTGCGACCACCGCAGAGCGGTGAGGCGGCTGTTGCCGTCACCGCAGGCGAGGATGAAGTCGGCGGGGCGTACCTGGGACTTCCAGAAACAGTCGACGAGCACGGGGGACGCAGACCGCTGTGCCACGGACTGCGCCGTGGGCGGCGCGGCCGCGGGGGCAGCGGAGGCCGTGCCCATGGCCGCCGCGAGCGTCGCGACAGCACAGACCGCGGCCACCTTGGTCATCGCGAGTTCCCGCATATCCGCTCCTGGCCCGTCCGGATCCACACGTCGTGCACGTACCGACGCTACGACCGTCCCCAGGTATGCACCACTCGGACGGAGCAATGTCGCGCCGGTGCGCGCAGGGTCGCCTTACGGCCGAGCCTGCCCACAGGGCGGGAACCGGGCTGTGGTCCGTCGGCGTTGAGCAGTACACAAGGGAAGCAAGGGGGTGCCATGGTGTACGGATCGCACTACGGCCCTGGATCGCAGCACGGGCAGCACGGCGCGGCGCGCCCCGCGCCCGGGGCGCGCCTGGCGCGTGCCAGGGACGCCGGCTTGCTGATGGCCGGCTGGGTCGCCCTGCTGTGGGTGCTCGAGGTCGTCGACGCGGCGAGCGGCCACGCCCTGGACACGTTCGGCATCAGCCCGCGCGAGGTCGGTGAGCTGCGGGACATCGTGCCCGCCGCCTTTATGCACTTCGGCTTCGACCATCTCGCTGCGAACAGCGTGCCGCTGCTGGTTCTCGGCTTCCTTGCCGCACTGTCCGGCATACGCCGGTTCCTCGCCGTCGTCACCATGATCGTCCTCATCGGCGGCGTGGGTGTGTGGCTCACGGCACCGCCGCACTCCACGACCGCCGGTGCGTCCGGCGTCGTCTTCGGTCTCTTCGGCTATCTGCTGGTCCGCGGCTTCGTCGATCGCCGCGTCGGCGACATCGTCGTGGGCCTCCTCGTCGGTGCGGTCTACGGCTCGCTCCTGTGGGGCGTCCTGCCGACGGCTGCCGGGGTCAGTTGGCAGGGGCATCTCTTCGGGCTGCTGGGTGGGGTGGCTGCTGCCGTCGCGTTCCGGCGGCCGCGCGGCGCCTGACATACGGACGCGGGTTACTCACGTGTTGCGCGAACTCTTGACGCGCATCCCATGACTGCGTAGACATGACAGCGCAGTCATACAGCCGGCGTCCTACAGTCGGCATCGTCGGGGATGCGGCGCGGCCATCGGGAGATGCCATGACACAGGATGCGGGACGAGGCGGAAGTTCCCCGGTGCCGCGGAGCGTGGACGTGGCGCGGCGTGCGGGGGTCTCGCAGAAGACCGTGTCGAGGGTCTTCAACGACGAGCCCTACGTCTCCGCCGAGGTGCGCCGCAGGGTGCTCCAGGCCGCCGACGAACTCGGTTACCGGCGGAACAACGCGGCTCGGGCGCTGGCGTCCGGACGGACCCGTTCCATCGGTGTGGTCACCCTCGGGACGGCGCTGTACGGTCCCGCCTCGCTGCTCATGGGCATCGAGCGGGCCGTAAGGGACATGGGGTATGCGCTCCGGGTGGTCAACACGATGGAGGGCGACCCGGCGGGCGTCGCCGGTGCCGTGGACTCACTCCTCGATCAGGGCGTGGACGGCATCGTCATCTCGGAGCCGATCGACGAAGGCTCCGACGGCACCGTCGACGGCGCGGGCTCTCTCCGCGTCGACGTACCGGTTCTCGTACTCGGCGCACCACCGCTCTTCGCCGCCCCCCAGGTGGTGACGGCGGGCGTCGTGGCCGAGCTGCTGGCCCGGGTCGCCACGGAACACCTCCTGGATCTGGGTCACCTGACGGTCCATCATCTCGCTGGTCCCGGGCGCTGGTACGCCGCCCGGGACCGGCTGGAGGGGTGGCGGGCCGCACTGGCCGCACGCGGCCGGGACGCACCGCCGGTCGTGGAGGGCGACTGGTCGGCGGCGTCCGGATACGCGGCGGGCCGTGCGCTGGCCTCCGACGACGCCGTGACCGCGGTGTTCGCCGCGAACGACGACATGGCCATCGGCCTGATCCGCGCCCTGACGGAAGCCGGACGGCGCGTTCCGGACGACGTCAGCGTGGTCGGTTTCGACGACATCCCCGTCGCCGGCTATGTGACTCCTCCCCTGACCACGGTGCGGCAGCCGTTCGACGCCGTGGCGCAGGAAGGACTCAAGCGTCTTGTGCACGCCATCGAGAACCCGAACGCGGACCCTCTCCCGGCGAGCGACCCACCGGTCGACCTCGTCGTCCGCGCCTCGACCGCGCCCCCGCCGCCCCGGACGACCCCGGGCATGGGCGACGTACGACCTGAGCATGACCTGACGTAGCCCTCCGCACCCGCCTCCTTTCCGTCGCGCACTCCCCACCCCATCCCCCGGTGCAGCACGCCCTCGCCCTGCGTGCCACCGTCTCGTACCCCCAACACCCCAACGCATCTACGCCCCTCGGCGGGAGTTCACCATGCCCGGAATCTTCGCCAGCAAAGCCCCTGCGTCTGCCCGCATGAGCCGTCGGCTCTTCCTCACCACGACGGGAGCGGTGTCGCTGGGCGCCGCGCTGTCCGCGTGCGGCGGCAGCGGTGGCGGCACCGGCGGCGCGTCGTCCGCCAAGCCGGTCAGCCAGGCCGACATCGACAAGGCGATGAAGACGCCGACCGAGCTGACGTTCTGGACCTGGGTCCCGGACGTCGAGCAGGAGGTCGCGCTCTTCGAGAAGAAGTACCCCGCGATCAAGGTCAAGGTCGTCAACGCCGGCCAGGGCGTCGCCCACTACACCAAGCTGCGTACCGCGCTGAAGGCCGGAACCGGCGCACCGGACATGGTGCAGATCGAGTACCAGGCCATCCCCACCTTCACGATCACCAACAGCCTGCTGAACCTCGCCCCGTACGGCGCCTCGGCGCTGAAGGGCCGGTTCGTCGACTGGACATGGGGACAGGTCAGCGGACCCGACGGCGAGGTCTGGGCGATCCCCCAGGACACCGGACCCATGGGGATGCTCTACCGCAAGGACATCTTCGACCAGCACGGCATCCAAGTGCCCACGGCCTGGGACGAGTTCGCGGCCGCCGCACGCAAGCTCCACAAGGCGGACCCCGACGTCTACCTGACCAACCTCGCGGCGAACGAACCCGCCGCCTGGCACGGCCTGCTCTGGCAGGCGGGCGCCAAGCCGTATACGACCTCGGGCAAGAGCACTCTCGCCATCAGCGTCGACGACGCCGTCTCCAAGAAGCTCGGCGAGTACTGGGGCGGGCTCGCGAAGGAAGGCGTCATCAGCACCGACCCGGACTTCACCGATCCCTGGTACGCCGGGTTCAACAAGGGCAAGTACGCCACCTGGCTCACCGCGGCCTGGGGCCCGGCCTTCCTGTCCGGCTCGGCCAAGTCCACCGCGGGCAACTGGCGGGCGGCGCCGTTGCCGCAGTGGGACGCCGCCAAGCCGGTCTCCGGCAACTGGGGCGGCTCCACGACCGCAGTCACCGCATCCACCAAGAACCCGATCGCCGCGGCGCAGTTCGCCCAGTTCCTCAACAGCGACCCGGCGAGCGCCAAGATGTTCGCCACCAAGCAGTTCTTCTTCCCGGCGACCAAGGCCCTGCTCGCGGACGCGAGTTTCACCGGCAGCGCGCCCGCCTTCTACGGCGGCCAGAAGGTCAACCAGATCTTCGCCGACATCAGCGACACGGTCTCACCCGAGTTCCAGTGGCCGCCGTTCCTCGACCAGGCGGCGACCGACTGGACCGAGACCGTCGGCAAGTCCCTCGCCGCCAAGTCCGACACCGTCGCCGCGCTCGGCACCTGGCAGTCACGGCTCACGACGTACGCCAAGAAGCAGGGCTTCACGGTCAAGGGGGCCTGATGATGCCGGCCACCCCCGCGGCCTCCCACAAGGCCCGCTCACGCGTGGGCCGCGGCGCTGCAGGACCTCTGTTCGTTGCCCCGTTCCTGATCCTCTTCCTCCTGCTGTTCCTCGCCCCGCTCGGCTACGCCGCCTACCTCAGCCTCTTCCAGGAACAGCTCATCGGCGGCACGGTCTTCGTCGGCCTGGACAACTACGTCACCGCCCTCAAGGACCCGCTCCTCCTTCGCGGCGTCGGACGCGTGGCCCTGTTCTTCGTGATCCAGGTGCCGCTGATGCTGCTGCTGGCCCTGCTCTTCGCCCTCGCCCTGGACAGCGGCCTGCTGCGGCTGGCGCGCGTGATCCGGCTGGGCATCTTCGTGCCGTACGCGGTCCCGAGCGTGGTCGCCACGCTCATGTGGGGCTACCTCTACGGCCCCGACTTCGGCCCGTTCGCCCAGCTGAGCCGGAACCTGGGCCTGCCGGCCCCGCACTTCCTCAGCGAGGGCTGGATGCTGGGCAGCCTGGCGAACATCGTGACCTGGGAGTTCGTCGGCTACAACATGATCATCCTGTACGCGGCCCTGCGGACCATCCCGCACGACCTGTACGAGGCGGCCGCGATGGACGGCGCCGGCGTCTGGCGCATCGCCTGGTCGATCAAGCTCCCGGCGCTGCGGCCCGCTCTGCTGCTGACCCTGCTGTTCTCGGTGATCGGCAGCTTCCAGCTGTTCAACGAACCGAGCCTGCTGATGAAGATCGCCCCCGACGTCATCAGCAGCTCCTACACCGCCAACCTCTACGCCTACTCCCTCGCCTTCACCGGCCAGCAGGTCAACTACGCGGCCACGGTGTCCTTCCTCCTGGGCCTGGTCATCGTCATCGCCTCCTACGCCGTGCTGCTCACCGCGAACCGCAGGAGGGCAAAGTGACCACCACGATGCCGCAGGCCACGACCGCACCGGCCGACCCGGCCCCCACCGCACCGAAGCGGCACCGGTCCGCTTCCCGCCGCCGCAGCACCCCGCTGACGATCGCCATGCTGGCGGCCCTGGCCTACTTCCTCCTCCCACTGTTCTGGCTGCTGGTCGCCTCGACCAAGAACACCCAGGACCTGTTCGACAGCTTCGGCCTGTGGTTCTCCCGTGCCCCGCAGCTGCTGGCGAACATCAGGGAGACCTTCACCCAGGACGAGGGCGTCTTCGTCAACTGGCTGCTCAACACCGCCGTGTACGCCGTCGTCAGCGCACTCGGCGCCGCCCTGCTCGCGGCCGCCGCCGGGTACGGCTTCGCCAAGTTCCGCTTCCGTGGCGACCGTGCCGCCTTCAACCTCGTACTCGGCGCCATCATGGTCCCGGCCACCGCGCTGGCGATCCCGACCTATCTGCTGTTCGCCAAGGTCGGCCTGGTCAACACGCCTTGGGCGATCATCCTGCCCTCGCTGGTCAATCCCTTCGGCCTGTACCTGATGCGCGTATACGCCGCCGACGCCGTTCCGGACAGCCTCCTGGAGGCCGCCCGCATCGACGGGGCCGGGGAGGCACGGATCTTCTTCCGAATCGCCCTCAGGCTGCTGGCCCCCGGCCTGGTGACCGTCCTGCTCTTCACGCTCGTGGCGACCTGGAACAACTACTTCCTGCCGCTGATCATGCTCAACGATCCGAGCCTGTAACCCATCACGGTCGGCCTCTCCTCCTGGGCCGCCCAGGCGCAGAACGGCGGGGCCGGCGCCAGCAGCGACATGCTCCCGCTCGTCGTGACCGGCTCTCTGATCTCCATCGTGCCGCTCGTCATCGCCTTCCTCCTGCTCCAGCGCTACTGGCAGAGCGGTCTGGCGACCGGAAGCGTCAAGCAGTAACGCCCCTACTTTCTGGAGGTTCCCTTCATGGCGGATCTGCCCGCCCGCGTCCTGTTCGGCGCCGCGTACTACCACGAGTACACGCCCGCGTACGACCCCGAACTGCGGCCCGACGAATGGCTCAAGACCGACCTCGACCTGATGGCCGAGGCGAACTTCACCGTGATCCGCGTGGGCGAGTCGGTCTGGTCGACCTGGGAGCCGGAGAACGGGCGCTTCGACCTCGACTGGCTCCAGCCGGTCCTCGACGGCGCCCACGAGCGCGGCATCTCCGTCATCATCGGCACGCCGACATACGCCGTGCCTCCG
>NZ_JBQQCE010000333.1:0-11091 GCF_052245645.1 Streptomyces sp. KR55
AGCGCTACGGCGACGCCCCGCGCGGTGCCGGAGTCGGCCTGGGCCTCGCGGTCGCCCGGGGCTTCGCCGAGGCCATGGGCGGCACCCTCGACGCCGAGGACACACCCGGCGGCGGCCTCACCATGGTCCTCACCCTCCGCGCGGCAGGAGCGCGCCCTGTGCTTCTTTCCTCCGCATCCCAAGCCTCCGCACCCCAAGAAAGGCAGGCTCAATGAACCGGGTGCTCGTGGTCGACGACGAGCCGCAGATCGTTCGCGCCCTCGTGATCAACCTCAAGGCGCGCAAGTACGAGGTCGACGCGGCCCAGGACGGGGCCACCGCCCTCCAGCTCGCCGCGGCTCGTCACCCCGACGTCATCGTCCTCGACCTGGGGCTGCCGGACATGGAGGGCGTCGAAGTGATCAAGGGTCTGCGCGGCTGGACCCGCGTGCCGATCATCGTGCTGTCCGCCCGGCACTCCTCCGACGAGAAGGTCGAGGCACTCGACGCGGGCGCCGACGACTACGTCACCAAGCCCTTCGGCATGGACGAACTGCTGGCCCGGCTGCGGGCGGCCGTCCGCCGCGCCGAGCCCACCGGCGGCGGCGAGGACGAGGTGATGGTGGAGACCGAGGAGTTCACCGTCGACCTCGTCGCCAAGAAGGTCAACCGCGGCGGCAAGGACGTACGGCTGACCCCCACGGAGTGGCATCTGCTGGAAGTGCTGGTGCGCAACACCGGTCGGCTGGTCAGCCAGAAGCAGCTGCTGCAGGAGGTGTGGGGACCGTCGTACGGGACCGAGACCAACTACCTGCGCGTGTACATGGCACAGCTGCGCCGCAAGCTGGAGGCGGACCCGTCGCACCCGAAGCACTTCGTCACGGAGCCGGGGATGGGATACCGCTTCGAGAAGTGAGCTTTCGAGCTGTGACACAGGGGTTACGTGACTGTCGGTGCACCCCGGTAGGCTTCAGACATGAGTGCTGTTCCTCGTTCCGAAAAGCCGGTGGGCCGGTTCCGGCGCATGCTTGACCGGCTCTCCTCTTCGCAGGAGGACCTGGAGTCCGAGGAACTGCGGGAGGACGCCGAGACCGCGGGCTGTACGCGGATCGGCGACTGCCACGACCGACAGATCGTCACGGTTACTGGTACCTTGCGCACGGTCACGCTGCGGCCACGCGCGGGAGTCCCGGCCCTGGAGGCCGAGCTGTTCGACGGCTCCGCCGCACTCGACGTGGTGTGGCTCGGCAGGCGCTCCATCGTCGGGATAGAACCGGGGCGCAAGCTGATCGCATCGGGCCGGATCTCGATGAGCCGGGGCCGCCGGGTGCTCTTCAACCCGAAATACGAACTGAGACCCCTCGGACGGGAGTAGCCGGTGACGTCGCTCGACAAGCCGACTGAACACACCGAAGACACCGATCAGGACGCCCGCGCGGTCACGGAGGCCGCGCTGTTCGAGGCGTTCGGCGGTGTGCGGGGCATGGTCGAGACGGTGCTGCCGGGCCTGCTCTTCGTGACCATCTACACGATCAACAAGGACCTGCACCTGTCGGCGATCGCCGCCCTGGGCGTGTCCCTGCTGCTCGTCGTGGTCCGCCTGGCGATGAAGGACACCGTCAAGCACGCCTTCAGCGGTGTCTTCGGCGTGGCCTTCGGTGTCGTCTTCGCGATGATGACCGGCAACGCCAAGGACTTCTACCTGCCGGGCATGCTCTACACGCTGGGCCTGGCGCTGGCGTACATCATCACGACCCTGTGCGGCGTCCCGCTGATCGGCCTGATGCTCGGCCCGGTCTTCAAGGAGAACCTCTCCTGGCGCACCCGCAACCCCGGCCGCAAGAAGGCGTACGCCAAGGCCAGCTGGGCCTGGGGCCTGATTCTGCTCACCAAGTGCGCGATCCTCTTCCCGCTGTACTGGTGGGCCGACACCACGCAGCTGGGCTGGGTGCTGGTGACCCTGAAGATTCCGCCGTTCCTGCTGGCGGTCTGGCTGACCTGGGTCTTCCTGGCCAAGGCGCCGCCGCCCATCGACGTGTTCGCCGAGATGGAGGCCGAGGAGCGCGCCGAACAGGAGCGCCGGGCGTCCGCTGCACGGTCGGCCGAGTAGGCACACAGGCTGGAAAACGAGGGCGCCCGGAAATCTCCGGGCGCCCTCAGCCGTCGTATGGCTTGCTTCGGCTAGCTCGTCGCGTCTTCCCGCCGTACCGACAGCAGATCCTCCAGCTGCTCCTCCCGGGCCGGCGCGGCCACGAACAGCAGCTCGTCGCCCGCCTCCAGGGAGTCGTCCCGAGTGGGGGTGAGGACCCGGGTGCCGCGGATGATGGTGACCAGAGAGGTGTCCTCCGGCCACTGCACATCGCCGACCTGGGTGCCGGCCAGGGCCGACTCGTCCGGCAGGGTCAGCTCGACCAGGTTGGCGTCGCCGTGGCTGAAGCGCAGCAGGCGGACCAGGTCGCCGACGCTCACCGCCTCCTCGACCAGGGCCGACATCAGACGCGGGGTGGAGACGGCGACGTCCACGCCCCAGGCCTCGTTGAACAGCCACTCGTTCTTGGGGTTGTTGACCCGGGCGACGACACGCGGAACGCCGTACTCCGTCTTGGCCAGCAGCGAGACGACCAGGTTCACCTTGTCGTCGCCCGTGGCGGCGATGACGACGTTGCAGCGCTGGAGCGCCGCCTCGTCCAGGGATGTGATCTCGCAGGCGTCGGCGAGCAGCCACTCGGCCTGCGGGACGCGCTCGACCGAGATGGCGGTCGGCGCCTTGTCGATGAGCAGGACCTCGTGGCCGTTCTCCAGCAGTTCACCGGCGATCGACCGGCCGACCGCGCCGGCTCCGGCAATGGCGACCCGCATCAGTGACCGCCCTCCTTCTCAGGGCCCTCGGCGAACGCCGCCTCGACCTTCTCGACGTCGTCCGAGCGCATCATCACGTGCACCAGGTCCCCCTCCTGCAACACCGTCTGCGAGGTGGGCAGGATGGCCTCCCCGAGGCGGGTGAGGAACGCCACGCGGACGCCGGTCTCCTCCTGCAGCCTGCTGATCTTGTGGCCGACCCAGGCGTTGGAGGCGTGCACCTCGGCGAGCTGGACGCCGCCGGTGGGGTCGCGCCACAGCGGCTCGGCGCCGGACGGCAGCAGCCGGCGCAGCATCTGGTCCGCCGTCCAGCGGACCGTGGCGACCGTCGGGATGCCGAGGCGCTGGTAGACCTCGGCGCGCCGGGGGTCGTAGATACGGGCCGCGACGTTCTCGACGCCGAACATCTCGCGGGCCACGCGGGCGGAGATGATGTTCGAGTTGTCACCGCTGGAGACGGCGGCGAAGGCGCCGGCCTCCTCGATGCCGGCCTCGCGCAGGGTGTCCTGGTCGTAGCCGACCCCGGTCACGCGGCGGCCGCCGAACGAGGATCCCAGGCGTCGGAAGGCGGTGGGGTCCTGGTCGATCACGGCGACCGTGTGCCCCTGTTGCTCCAGGGTCTGGGCGAGAGCGGAACCCACTCTGCCGCAGCCCATGATGACGATGTGCACGACCGTCCTTCCGATATCAAGTTGCTGACTTGCCTTGATTAGGGTCTCAGACCGGCCACCAAGCTACACACGCACGGTCCGCGGAGGGCACCCCCCGTGCACGGTTTGCCCAGATCAGCGGCGGCTGATGCTCCACACGCTGAGGACGGTGAGGATTCCGAGGCCGACGAGTGCGGCGGTGGCGCCGATCAACTCCGCGATCGCAGACATGGGACCTCCGCTGGCAGGCGACGGGATGGTTCACGGGATGGCTTCTGACATAAGGGTTTTGTCATATAGGCATGGGGGGCGTCGTGTCGGCCGGACCCGTGGCCTGACGGGCCCCGTATTTCACTCGTGGGGCAGACGCCGGGAAGGCGGGTGGGCGAAGCCCTGTTCGAAGCCTTACGATCCTCTGTTGTGTCCAAACTGACCGACGTGCCCAAACGGATCCTGATCGGGCGCGCACTGCGCAGCGACCGGCTGGGCGAAACGCTCCTGCCGAAGCGCGTCGCACTCCCCGTGTTCGCCTCCGACCCGCTGTCCTCCGTGGCGTACGCGCCCGGGGAGGTACTGCTGGTCCTCTCCATCGCGGGCGTGTCGGCCTACCACTTCAGCCCCTGGATCGCCGCCGCGGTCGTCGTGCTGATGTTCACGGTCGTCGCCTCCTACCGGCAGAACGTGCACGCCTATCCGAGCGGCGGCGGCGACTACGAGGTGGCGAACACCAATCTCGGCCCCAAGGCAGGCCTCACCGTCGCCAGCGCCCTGCTCGTCGACTACGTCCTGACCGTCGCCGTATCCATCTCCTCCGGCATCGAGAACCTGGGCTCCGCGATCCCCTTCGTCGTCGAGCACAAGGTGTTCTGCGCGGTGGCCGTGATCCTGCTGCTGACGCTGATGAACCTGCGCGGGGTCAAGGAGTCCGGCACGCTCTTCGCGATCCCGACGTACGTCTTCGTCACCGGCGTCTTCATCATGATCATGTGGGGCGCGTTCCGCGGGCTGGTGCTCGACGACACCATGCGGGCACCGACCGCCGGGTACGAGATCAAGGCCGAACACGAGGGCCTCGCGGGCTTCGCCCTGCTCTTCCTCCTGCTGCGCGCCTTCTCCTCCGGCTGTGCCGCGCTGACCGGCGTGGAGGCGATCTCCAACGGCGTGCCGGCCTTCCGCAAGCCCAAGTCGAGGAACGCTGCGACCACGCTGGCACTGATGGGCCTGCTGGCCGTCACCATGTTCTGCGGCATCATCGGGCTGGCCATGGCGTCCAACGTCCGGATGGCCGAGAACCCGGCGCACGACCTGCTCGACAAGGGCGTCCCGGTGGGCTCGGACTACGTCCAGCACCCCGTGATCTCGCAGGTCGCCGAGGCCGTCTTCGGCAAGGGCAGCATCCTGTTCCTCGTGCTCGCCGCAGCCACCGCGCTGGTGCTCTTCCTCGCCGCGAACACCGCGTACAACGGCTTCCCGGTGCTCGGCTCGATCCTCGCCCAGGACCGCTACCTCCCGCGCCAGCTGCACACCCGTGGCGACCGCCTGGCGTTCTCGAACGGCATCGTGCTCCTGGCCGGCGCGGCCGCACTCCTGGTGTGGATCTACGAAGCCGACTCCACGCGTCTGATCCAGCTGTACATCGTCGGCGTGTTCGTGTCCTTCACGCTCAGCCAGACCGGCATGGTCCGCCACTGGAACCGCCACCTGGCCACCGAGCAGGACCCCGCCAAGCGCCGCCACATGATCCGCTCCCGCGCGATCAACGCGTTCGGCGCCTTCTTCACCGGTCTCGTCCTGGTCGTCGTCCTGGTCACCAAGTTCTCCCACGGCGCCTGGGTCGCGCTGCTCGGCATGGTGATCTTCTACGTGACGATGACGGCGATCCGCCGCCACTACGACCACGTCTCCCAGGAACTCGCCGCCCCCGAGGGCCCGAGCGACGACAGCCTCCGACCCTCGCGGGTGCACTCCGTGGTCCTGATCTCCAAGATCCACCGTCCCGCCCTGCGCGCCCTCGCCTACGCCAAGCTGCTGCGCTCGGACACGCTGGAGGCGCTCAGCGTCAACGTGGACCCGGCCGAGACCAAGGGCCTGCGCGACGAATGGGACCAGCGCGGCATCGACGTACCGCTGAAGGTGCTCGACTCGCCGTACCGGGAGGTCACCCGGCCGGTCATCGAGTACGTCAAGAGCCTGCGCAAGGAGTCCCCGCGCGACGTGGTCTCCGTGATCATCCCGGAGTACGTCGTCGGCCACTGGTACGAGCACCTGCTGCACAACCAGAGCGCGCTCCGGCTGAAGGGCAGGCTGCTGTTCACGCCGGGGGTCATGGTGACCTCGGTGCCCTACCAGCTGGCCTCGTCCGAGGTGGCCAAGAAGCGGGCCGGCAAGCGGCAGGAGTGGAACGCGCCGGGTTCGGTGCGGCGTGGTCCGGCGCAGGTGCGGCCGAAGGAGCCCAGCGGCAAGGACTGACGTGTGCAGGAGCACGTAGACTGGTGGGCTGTTGTCCAGCCGTAGTCCTTCTCATCTCTGGAGTCACCCCGCCATGCAGGCAGAACCGAAGAAGTCGCAGGCGGGGTCCCTGGTCGGGCGGGAGTACGAGGTCGAGATCGGCCCCGTCGCCCACGGCGGCCACTGCATCGCCCGCACCGAGTCGGGCCAGGTCCTGTTCGTCCGGCACGCGCTGCCCGGCGAGCGGGTCGTGGCCCGGGTGACCGAGGGCGAGGAGGGCGCGCGGTTCCTGCGCGCGGACGCGGTCGAGGTGCTCTCGGCGTCCAAGGACCGCGTCGAGGCGCCCTGCCCCTACGCCGGTCCCGGCCGCTGCGGCGGCTGCGACTGGCAGCACGCGAAGCCGGGTGCCCAGCGGCGCCTCAAGGGCGAGGTGATCGCCGAGCAGCTGCAGCGGCTCGCGGGCCTGACGCCCGAGGAGGCCGGCTGGGACGGCACGGTGATGCCGGCCGAGGGCGACAAGCTGCCGACCGGGCAGGTGCCGCAGTGGCGGACGCGGGTGCAGTACGCGGTGGACGCCGACGGCCGTGCGGGCCTGCGGCGGCACCGCTCGCACGAGGTGGAGCCCATCGACCACTGCATGATCGCCGCCGAGGGGGTCAGCGAGCTCGGCATCGAGAAGCGCGACTGGACCGGCATGGCCTCGGTCGAGGCGATCGCGGCGACGGGTTCGCAGGACCGCCAGGTGATCCTGACGCCCCGGCCGGGCGCGCGCCTGCCCATCGTGGAACTGGACAAGCCCGTGTCCGTGATGCGGGTGGAGGAGAAGGACGGCGGGGTGCACCGCGTCCACGGCCGGCCCTTCGTCCGCGAGCGCGCGGACGGGCGTACCTACCGGGTCGGGAGCGGCGGCTTCTGGCAGGTCCATCCCAAGGCCGCGGACACGCTGGTGACGGCCGTGATGCAGGGCCTTCTCCCGCGCAAGGGCGACATGGCGCTCGACCTCTACTGCGGCGTCGGCCTGTTCGCGGGCGCGCTCGCCGACCGGGTCGGCGACCAGGGCGCGGTCCTCGGCATCGAGTCCGGCAAGCGGGCCGTCGAGGACGCCCGGCACAACCTCGCCGGCTTCGACCGGGTCCGCATCGAACAGGGCAAGGTCGACTCGGTCCTGCCGCGCACCGGAATCACCGAGGTCGACCTCATCGTCCTGGACCCGCCCCGAACCGGCGCCGGCCGGAAGACGGTCGAGCACCTGTCGTCGCTGGGCGCCCGTCGCATCGCGTACGTCGCCTGTGATCCGGCGGCACTGGCGCGGGACCTGGGGTACTTCCGGGACGGAGGGTACCGGGTGCGGACGTTGCGGGCGTTCGATCTGTTTCCGATGACGCATCACGTGGAGTGCGTAGCGATTCTGGAGCCGGCAGGAAAGGGCGCCTGACCTGCTGCTTTGCAGTGGAGGCGGGAGGTCTCGACCTGTTTCGGGGGATCCAACAGGTCGAGGTCCCTGCCATGGCTTCACCTGCGATTTTGTGCTCGGGTGACGGGTGGGGCGGCAATCGGCGTGCTTGGTTTTCGGAATTCTTGACGCTCGTATGACGCTCATGATCTGCCGGTGGAGTCAACCGGCAGCGGGTCGTGAGACCCGTTGAAGGAAGGCTTGATTCGAAGACGCTGAACGCGGCTCCACCGCGATCACTCAGAGTGCTTGCGGTCGGTGTGGGGTCGGCCATCCGGTTAAGTCGGGCTGTACGGATTCTGTCTAAGTAGACTTAGACAGATACGCGTGGTCGATCGGGTGAGGGAGACTTCTGGTGGCCGAGAGCATGCTTGCCAAGCCCGAGGACGTGGTGGACCGGGATCGTGAGTGGGATCTGCTGACCGACTTCGTCACCGACCCGGATCCGGCGATGCGGCTCGGGATCGTGTCCGGGCGTAGGCGGCACGGGAAGTCGTATCTGCTGCAGGCGTTGTCCGAGCGGGTCGGCGGTCTGTATGTCACTGCGGTGCGGGAGGAGGGGCGGCTGCCGGCGATTCGGCGGTTCAGCGATGCCATCGCGGCTCATGCGGGTCTGCGGCCCGGCACGCTGCGCTTGGCCGACTGGCGCGAGGTGTTGTCCAACGCCCTTGATGTCACCGCCCGTTCGAAGACCCCGCTGCTGGTCGTCGATGAGCTGCCGTATCTCCTCCAGCACTCACCCGAGATTCCGGGCCTGCTTCAGCAGCTTTACGACGAACGCCAGCGTGGCACCGGCACTGGTTCAGTCCCCGGGCCTCGGGTGATCCTCTGCGGGTCCGCGATGAGTGTCATGCACGAACTGCTGGCGGGGACCAAGCCGTTGCGCGGCCGTGCGGTGATCGATCTGCGGCTGGGTGCCTTCGACTACCGGGCAGCGCGTGTCTTCTGGCAGATCGAGGACCCGCTGACGGCCTTGCAGGTCCACGCCGTCCTCGGCGGCGCTCCTGGGTATCGGCCGGTGGCGGCCCGCCCGCACCCGAACGACGGCTTCGCCCCGTGGCTGACCCGCACGCTCCTGGATCCGGGTCGGGCCGTCTACTCACGCACGGAGACCGAGTACCTGCTGCGCGAGGACCCGCGCATCACCCAGCACACCCTGTACTACGACATTCTCACCGCAATCGCCCAGGGCGCCTCCACACCCACCAAGATCGGCGCGGCCCTGGAACGTCAACGCAACGCCGTCACGCACCCGCTCGACGTGCTGGAGTCGACCGGCTACATCCAGCGCGAGCAGGACATCCTCCGCCCCCGCCACCCGGTCATCACCCTGGCCGACCCCGTCATCCGCTTCAACCAGCTCATCACCCTGCCGCAGGCTGCCACCGTCGAGCAGGGCTTCGCGGAACAGGCATGGCAGGCCGCCGCGCCGACCTTCAACTCCAAGATCCTCGGCCCGCACTTCGAGGACCTCGCCCGCACCTTCACCCGCCGCTACGCCCACACCCTTCTCCCGGGCGGCCTGCCGGGCCCGGTCGGCACAACCGAGGTCGCCGACCCGGCGGCTCGCACCAAGCACGAGGTGGACGTCGTCGCCCTGGCCCTCGGTGAGCGCCCGCAGGCCCCCGGTGCCAAGATCGTCCTCATCGGCGAGGCCAAGGCCACCGTCGCCCGCCGTGGCACCGGCGATCTTCAGCGCCTGGAGCACATCCGCGGCCTGCTCACCGAGCAGGGGTACGACATCGAGGGCGCCACGCTGGCTCTGTTCTCCCTGCATGGCTTCTATCCCGACCTGATTGAGTCAGCGGGGCGACGTGATGATCTCCTCCTGGTCGACCTGCCGGGTCTTTACGGGATCGGGTAGCCGTCAGAAGCACGTACCAGGGGACCGCGGGACAGTGTTCGGCTCGTAGAAGGATCAGTTGGAAAGTGCCTGGATTTCGGATGGCGACGCTTTGGCTCTGATCCAGGCCGCGAGCTTGTAGGTGCGTCACGCAGCGGCACGAGGAGGGGACCACGGAGGGCCCCGAGAGGCTCCGAAAGTTTCGGAAGCCCCGCACACGCTTGCGTTCTGTCCCTCCCGGATTCCATTCCATCCCTCACGCCGGTTCGTGTGAGAGGCAGCTTGACCAGCGAAGGCGCACTCATCAAGGCGTCCTCTGGTTAAGAAAATGTTTCCGAAAGGATGTCGAAAGTGTTGACAGGTTCATGAGGCTCTACGAAAACTGTGGCCACCGAACGACAGGAGTCCGTCGTTCCCCTCGCGTCATGTGACCGGGGACGCCGGTCGGTCGGTACCGCACGACGACGGGCGACCCCCGCCGTGTTCCATGCAAGGCCGCCGGGCAGCAGAAGCCGCCCGGTCCCCACCAGCCTTCATCGGGAGGATGCATGCAGCAGGACGGCACGCAACAGGACCAGATCCAGCAGAACCCCGCTCCCCTCAACGGCGTGAGCCGACGAGGCTTCCTCGGCGGCGCCGGCACCGTCGCGCTCGCCACCGCGTCCGGGCTGCTGCTGCCCGGCACCGCCCACGCCGCCACCACCATCACCACCAACCAGACCGGCACCGACGGCATGTACTACTCGTTCTGGACCGACGGCGGCGGCTCCGTCTCCATGACGCTCAACGGCGGCGGCAGCTACAGCACCAAGTGGACCAACTGCGGCAACTTCGTCGCCGGCAAGGGCTGGAGCACCGGCGGACGCAGGACGGTCCGCTACACCGGCTACTTCAACCCGTCGGGCAACGGCTACGGCTGCCTCTACGGCTGGACCTCGAACCCGCTGGTGGAGTACTACATCGTCGACAACTGGGGCAGCTACCGGCCCACCGGCACCCACAAGGGCACCGTCTCCAGTGACGGCGGCACGTACGACATCTACCAGACGACCCGGTACAACGCCCCCTCCGTGGAAGGCACCAAGACCTTCCAGCAGTACTGGAGCGTCCGGCAGTCGAAGGTGACCAGCGGCTCCGGCACCATCACCACCGGCAACCACTTCGACGCCTGGGCCCGCGCGGGCATGAACATGGGCCAGTTCAAGTACTACATGATCATGGCCACCGAGGGTTACCAGAGCAGCGGAAGCTCGAACATCACGGTCAGCGGCTGACCTCTGTCCGGCGAACAACCGGCTGCGGGCCCCGTCCTCGTGACGGGTCCCGCAGCCGTGGTCGTTGCGGACGGCGGGGTGGGTTCAAGGCGGCCTCGAACTCCTGGCACTTTGGCGTCCCAGCCACGGCGCGACGCTCAGCAACTCGTTGCGGGAACGTCATTGCGCCGGGCGGACCGGCCTCAGGTTCCCGCT
Organism: Streptomyces sp. KR55; assembly: GCF_052245645.1. Lineage (NCBI taxonomy): Bacteria > Bacillati > Actinomycetota > Actinomycetes > Kitasatosporales > Streptomycetaceae > Streptomyces > Streptomyces sp. KR55. The sequence goes on from NZ_JBQQCE010000333.1 coordinate 10,702, forward strand.
TCCTCCACGACCCCCTGGGCCGGGCCGCGCAACTCGTCCAGCGACTCCGGCGGACGTCGCCGAAACTTCTCCCGGTACAGCGCGAGGTCCTCGGAGATCGGGCCCGAGAGCCCGCTCGGCGTGGGTGCGGCGTGCTGTGGGCAGGAGGGCATGACTCCATTATGGCGGCCGGAGAAGCGGTGAGGGTCATGATGCGCGAGCCTGCGTCCGGAGTGAGCGGGAGCGGGCTCGTGCAGGTGAGCTGGTCGTGGCAGCCTGTTCCGCGGTATCGACGTGCATCGCAAGCGCTCGCAGATCGCCGTGGTGGGTCACGACGGTGCGGTGCGAGTGAACCGGAACGTGCCCAATGGCGTCCGCACCGTTCTGGGGGTCATCGGGGACCTGCCGATC
>NZ_JBQQCE010000334.1:0-11038 GCF_052245645.1 Streptomyces sp. KR55
GCAGTTCACTTCCGTACAACCCACCGAGCAATGGCAGGCCATACCGGGCCGCCTCGTGCGGGGGCGCGCACGAGGCGGCCCGGCGGTCAGGCGGCGGCCCGTGCCGGGCCGACCAGCTCGGACAGGACGTCCTCCATGGTCACGAAGCCGAGCACCGCACCCGTCTCACCGGTCACCGCGGCCAGGTGGCTGCCATCAGCACGCAGCGCGGTGAGGGTGTCGTCCAGCGGGGTGTCTATGCGGACCCGGGTGACCGGATGCAGCGCGCTGCGCGGGAACGGCCGGTCGCGGTCGGTGATGCCGAGGGTGTCCTTGATGTGCAGGTAGCCCAGCAGGGCGTTGTCCGGGCCGGTGACAGGGAAGCGGGAGTAGCCCGCCTCGGCGGCCGTCCGTTCCAGCTCGGCCGGGGTGATGGTGTGTCCGACGGTGCGCATCCTCTGGGCCGGGACGAGGATCTCACCCACCGGGCGGGTGCCCAGCTCCAGGGCGTCGCGCAACCGTTCTCCGTCGGTGGGTGAGAGAAGGCCGGCCTCGCTGGAGTCGATGACCATGCGCGCGAGCTGGTCGTCGGTGAACACCGCCTCCACCTCGTCCTTCGGCTCCACACGGAGCAGCTTCAGCAGGGCGTTGGCGAAGGCGTTGATACCGAAGATCACCGGCTTGAGCGCCCGGGTGAGGGCGACCAAGGGCGGGCCGAGCAGCAGCGCCGTGGGGACCGGCGCGGCGAGCGCGATGTTCTTCGGGACCATCTCGCCGATCAGCATGTGCAGGTAGGTCGCCAGGCTGAGTGCGATGACGAAGGCGATCGGGTGCACGAGGCCGTGCGGGATGTGAGCCGCCTCGAACGCGGGCTCCAGCAGGTGCGCGATGGCCGGCTCGGCGACCGCGCCGAGCACCAGCGAGGAGACGGTGATGCCGAGCTGGGCGGTGGCCATCATCGCCGAGAGGTGTTCCAGGGCCCACAGCGTCATCCGGGCCCGCTTGTTGCCCTCCTTCGCGCGCGGCTCGATCTGGCTGCGACGCACGGAGATCAGGGCGAATTCGGCACCGACGAAGAAGGCGTTGGTCAGCAGGGTCAGGGCGCCGATGACGAGTTGCAGGGTGGTCATCGGGACTCCTCCCCCGTCCGGACCGGCACCCGGGCCGGTTCGGTGATGCGGACGCGGTCGGCGCGGTGGTGCTCGACGTCGAGGACATGAAGCCGCCAGCCGTCCAGGTCGAGCTCGTCCCCCTTGGCCGGAATGCGCGCCAGGCGTGTGGCGACCAGGCCGGCCACTGTTCCGTACGGCCCCTCCGGCGCCGTCAGCCCTATCCCGGCAAGCTCGTCGATGCGGACGGAGCCGTCCGCCTCCCACACCGCGCGGCCGTCCTGGGTCGCCGGGGCGGGCAGCAGGTCGGGGGTCTCGACGGGGTCGTGCTCGTCGCGGACCTCGCCGACGACCTCCTCGACGATGTCCTCCATCGTCGCCACGCCCGCCGTGCCGCCGTACTCGTCGATGACGACTGCCATGGTGCGCGTTTCGCGCAGCCGCTCCAGCAGCCGGTCGGCGGTCAGACTGTCGGGTACCAGCAACGGCGGTGTGGCCAACTCGGTGACCGGGGTGAGCTGCCGCTTCTCCGGCTCCAGGGCGAGCACGTCGCGGATGTGGACGGTGCCGATGACCTCGTCCAGGCTGTCGCGATAGACCGGGAAGCGGGACAGGCCGGTGGCGTGGGTCAGGTTCGCCGCGTCGGCCGCCGTGGCGTGCGCCTCCAGCGCCCGCACGTCGACCCGCGGCGTCATCACGTTCTCGGCCGTCAGCTCGCTCAGATGCAGGGTGCGGACGAACAGCTCGGCGGAGTCCGCCTCCAGGGCGCCCTCGGCCGCCGAGTGCTGGGCGAGCGCGATGAGTTCCTCGGCGCTGCGCGCGGAGGCCAACTCCTCGGCGGGCTCCAGACCGAAGCGGCGTACGAACCGGTTCGCGGTGCTGTTCAGGTGCCGGATGAACGGCCCGAACGCTGCCGTGAATCCGCGCTGCGGTCCGGCGACCGCCTTGGCGACGGCCAGCGGCCGGGAGATCGCCCAGTTCTTCGGCACGAGCTCACCCACCACCATCAGCACGACGGTGGAGACGGCCACGCCCAGCACGGTCGCCACCGACGAGGCCGCACCACCCAGGCCGACCGCCTGCAGCGGGCCTTCGAGGAGCGCCGCGAGGGACGGCTCGGCGAGCATGCCGATCACCAGGGACGTGACAGTGATGCCGAGCTGGGCGCCGGACAGCTGGACGGTCAGGCGGCGTACGGCCTTCAGCGCGCCCTCGGCACCGCGCTCGCCCGCCGCGGCGGCCCGCTCCAGCTCACCGCGCTCAACGGTGGTCAGGGAGAACTCGGCGGCGACGAACAGGGCACAGGCCAGTGTGAGCAGGAAGGCCAGCAGGAGCAGCAGGACCTCGGTCACCGTGCCACCCCCGATCCCTCACGCACAGGCAGCGCGGGCTGCGGACGGGGTAGGGCACGGCTGGTACTGGGAGGCTCACCCATTGCGGGAACGTCGCTCCTTCTGGGCCTGGAGGGTCAGGCAGACCCTCAGTGGTCGACAGGGCCGGGACACGCCCCTCCCCGTCATCGTAAAAGACCGGCAAAGCATTGAGGTCAAGTCCCCGGCCGACCTCACTCGGCGACTCTTTTCGGACTTTCCCGCCACGGCTGCCAGGACACGACGTCGACCGGTCCCGGCAGCCCTATGCTTCTACGTGTCTGTAGAGAGACCGTGTCGCTTCTACCGGTTGTTCCCTGGAGGCGCACACCTCTCACCTGCTCGCACTACGGATAAGGACGCATGACTTCGATCGACCTGGACAAGGTGCTCGACAAGGCATGGGCGGACAAGAGCCTGCCCGAGATCCTGGCCGCACCGGTGGGCGCACTGGCCGATCTGAAGTACGTCCGCTGGGCTCAGGCACTGGCCGCCCTCGAAGTGGTCAAGTAGCCCGCCTCTCGCACAGTTGTGGTGCCACGTGCCCGCACGGGCACACGGCACCGCCCTCAGGAAGCACACGTACGTTAAGGAGTGGACGCCACGATGGTGTTCAAACGACTGCTCGGATCGCTCGGCGTGGGCGGCCCCACGGTCGACACGGTCCTCGACCCCGGCGCGGCTCTCCCCGGCGGCGGCCTGTCCGGTCAGGTCCACCTCAAGGGCGGGGACAGCGACTTCGACATCGAGCACATCACCCTGGAGCTGGTGGCGCGGGTCGAGGCCGAGCACCACGACGAGGGTGAGAGTGAAGGTGTCGTCGCCTTCGACCGGTTCACCGTCGGCGGCGGCTTCCGGCTCGCGGCGGGCGAGGTGCGGAGCGTCCCGTTCACCGTGACGCTGCCGTGGGAAACCCCGATCACCGAGCTGTACGGGCAGGGCCTGGGCATCGTCCTCGGCGTGCGCACCGAGCTGTCGGTGGCCGGCGCGAAGGACAAGGGCGACCTCGATCAGCTGACCGTGTCTCCGCTGCCCGTCCAGGAGGCGATCCTCGAAGCGCTCGGCCAGCTCGGCTTCGGCTTCAAGTCCGCCGACCTGGAGTACGGCCGCATCGGCGGCACCGGCCAGCAGCTGCCCTTCTACCAGGAGATCGAGATCACCCCGTCGCCGCAGTACGCGCACCAGGTCAACGAGATCGAGCTGACCTTCCTCGCCAACCCCGGCGGCATGGAAGTGGTCCTGGAGGCCGACAAGCGCGGCGGGTTCTTCTCCGAGGGCCACGACGCGGTGACCCGGTTCACAGTCTCCCACGACGGGGTCGGGCACCAGGACTGGAACACGATCGTCGACGGCTGGATCCGCCAGCTCGTCGAGCACCGGGCGTCCTACGGCTCGTACGCCGGCAGCCATGGCGGGCACTACGGACACGGACACGACGAACACCACCACGACGGCCATCGTTCCGGACCCGGCATGGGCACCGCCATCGCCGCGGGCGCGGCCGGGCTCGCCGTCGGTGTCGTCGGCGGCATGGTCGCGGCCGAAGTCGTCGACGAGGTCGGGGACTTCTTCGAGGGCGACGAGGAAGAAGAGGGCTGACGGGCCCGGGGCGAGCCGACGGGGCCGAACAGCTGCTGACCGTGCGCAGAAACTGATCGGCGTCGCCCGGCTCGCCCAGTCGGCCCAGCTGAGGCCAGGATCCGTCGGCCAAGCGGATCCTGGCGAACCCGCGCGGCCGGCCCGCTTCGCCTTCGACACGGGTCTCGTCGAGGGAGAACTCCCCTACGGTCCAGAAGTCGCCGGCCGCGGCGAGGGCGCAGACCGCGCGGATGCGGTCGCGAGACCCGCATGACCGGGCGTTAGGGGTGGGGCGAGTGACCGTACCAGCGCAGCAGCAGTCAGCCCGCCGTCCGGTTCCAGCCGCCGCCGAGGAGGCCGTTGGCCGGATCGTCCTCGCGATGGTCGCGGAGTCGGGGCCGCGGCGGGGCGCTCCGCGTCGGGGCAAGTCCGCGCCTGCCACCCTGGATCCTGCCTCAGCCACAGCCGCTCACCGGCCTTCTTGCCGAGCTTGTCGATCACGATCATCGGCACGACACGGAAGAACAACTCGGCACCGACATGCAGCAGCCAGGGGCGCCCCGGCTTCAGCCGCCCCTGGCTCGCGGCGCGGTCAAAATCCTTGGGCTGGGCGGGAATGGCCTGGCGGACCTCACACCAGACCCAGGACATGAGGCCCCCCAGGACCTTCCGGGCCCGCCACTTCAACCGAACCTTCCGGAAATCACTGGAACTTATCCGCCGAGCCACTAGTTTCTACGTTGCTGTAGATATTGCTGGAGCACCGGGCCGCTGTCGGAGCGGTCCAGCCCTCGACCGTATGGAGTTCTCATGGCCCTCTGGGACCGCCTCAAGGAGTCCGCATCGACGATGCAGACCCAGCTCATGGCGAAGAAGAACGACCTCAAGAGCGGCGCGTTCCGCGACGCGAGCATGGCGATGTGCGCGCTCGTCGCCGCCGCCGACGGCACCATCGACCCCTCCGAGCGCCGCCGCGTGGCCCAGCTGATCGCCACCAACGAGGTACTGCAGAACTTCGACGCCATGGACCTCCAGCGGCGCTTCGAGGACAACCTGAACAAGCTCACCGCCGACTTCGACTTCGGCAAGGTCAGCGTCCTGCAGGAGATCGCCAAGGCGAAGAAGAAGCCCGCCGAGGCCCGCGCGGTCATCCAGATCGGCATCGTCATCGGCGGCGCCGACGGCGACTTCGACAAGACCGAGCAGGCGATCGTCCGCGAAGCCTGCTTCACTCTCGACCTGCCGCCGCACGAGTTCGACCTCTAATCGCCCTACGTCGCGCCTGCCGGGTAGCCCGTGTGACGGGAGCCCGGCACGCCGTCGTCTTCGGGGAAGCCTCAGTCAGCGAGACTCCGAGACCGCCGATGCGTTCGGAGCCGGACAGATGGCGGTAATGAACCGGTGAAATGGTCGCCCGGATGCGCGTCATCTGTAACCGCCGCCGAGGTCGCCAATGACCGGCTGGAGCAGGGTATCGGCCACGGGAAGGACCATGACGTGCGCGCACGGGGCATCGGCTACGACACCGGGTTCCTGCCCGGGCAGGACTTCTCCTGCAAGACTTTCACTCCCGAGACGGTCCGGCAGGAAATGGCGGTCATCTCCGGTGAGTTCCACTGCGATGCCGTCCGCGTCTCCGGCCGAGAGCCCGAACGACTGAGCATCGCCGCCCGGCACGCGGTGGACGCCGGCCTGGAGGTCTGGTTCGCTCCCTTCCCCGTGGACTTCCCCCGACCAACTGCTCCCCTACTTCGCCGACTGCGCCCGCCGGGCCGAAGCCATACGGCAGGCCGGTGCCGAGGTGGTGTTCGTCGCCGGCTGCAGGATCACCGCCTTCTGCGGGGGGGCTTCATCCCCGGCGACACCTATGGCGACCGCCTGCGGGCCATGGCCGCCGCCGACATGGAATGGTGGTCCTCCCTCGGCCCGGTGCAAGAGCGCCTCAACGCATTCCTCCCCCAGGTCGCCACGACGGTCCGTACGCACTTCACCGGGCGGGTCACCTGCGCCTCCGCTCCCTTGGAGTTTGTGGACTGGCGCCCGTTCGACATCGTCGGCATCGACGCCTACCGGGCCGCCTACAACGCCGACAGCTTCCGGGACGAACTGCGCGGGCACTTCGCGCACGGCAAACCCGTCGCGGTCACCGAGTACGGAACCTGCGCCTACCAGGGCGCGGGCGAACGCGGCGGCATGGCCTGGCAGGTGCCGGAGGGCGCGGTGCCGGACGAGGAGGAGCAGGTGCGCTACTTCACCGACCTGCTGGATGTCTTCGAGGAGGAAGGCAGCGACACCGCGCTCTGGTTCACCTTCGCCGGTTACAGCAGGCCCGGTCAGCAGGACCTCGGCTCCTACGGCGTGGTCCGGATGCTCGGCGAAACCCGCGGGGAGCCGAAGAGGGTGTTCCACTCGATGGCGGCCAGGTACCAACGCCGGTGAAGTGTCACGAACCTGCCGCGGGACGGGTCACCACTCGCAGAGGGGTGCGTTCGCGGCAGAGCGGCCTGAACCGCGCGTGGGCAATGAGGACCTGCCCCTTTCCAGCTGGATCACCGGATGTCGTCAGGGTCGAGGTCGGTTCCGAGCACAAGGGTCACCACGCCCGCGGTGGCGTCCGTCTGTTGTGTGGCCCGGATGTCGGGCAGCCGAGAGGTGAGCACCTTCGCCTGCTTGTCCAGGCCCTGCGGGTAGGTGGCCGTGGTGGTGCGGGTGGTCTCCGGCACGTTTCCCGTGCCGACGACGGTGAAGCCGGCCTCGCGCAGCTTCTCGGCGACGGCGGCGGCGCGCCCCGTGACGCCGGTGCCGTTGAGGACCTGGACGCGCACGCTGGATGCGTAGATCACGTCCTTGGCGTCGGCTTGCAGTTCCTTCTTGTCGACCTCCTTGTCCTTGGCAAGGGAGGTGAACAGGTCGGCGGCCTGCGGGTACTGCCACACGACGTTGGCCTTGTCGGTGGCCACATCCGCCTCGCGCGGATAGTTGGGGACGGTGAGGAACGTCAGTTTCTCGCTCGGGATGTCCTTCACCTCGGAGGCGAGGCTGTACAGCGGTTTGATGCCGGCCAGGTCCTCGTCCGTGGTGAGGGACTTGGTGGCGGACTGCAGGAAGCCGTACAGCGCGTTGGGGCTGGTCAGCTTGGACTGCGCCTTCTCAGCGAGGGCCTCCATGAACTCCTGCTGGCGGCCGATGCGTCCAAGGTCAGAGCCGTCGCCGACGCTGTAGCGGGCGCGTACGTAGCCGAGCGCCTCCTCGTCCTTGACGGTCTGGCAGCCGGCTTCCAGGTCGAGGCGGGCCTTCTCGTCGTGGATGGCCTGCTTCGGGCAGACCTCGATGCCGTCCAAGGCGTTGACCATCCCCTTGAAGCCCTGGAAGTCGACGGACATGAAGTGGTCGATGCGCAGCCCGGTGTTGGCCTCGACCGTCTTGATGGTGCAGGCGGCGGCCTCGGCGACCTTGCCGCTGGTACCGCCGATCGCGAACGCCTCATTGATCTTGGCGTGGTGCGGGGCGGACGTGGTGCCGTCGCCCTTGTCGCACGCGGATATCTCCACCCACGAGTCGCGGGGGAAGGACACCACGGTCGCCCACTTCCGGTTCGCCGGGACGTGCATCACCATCAGGGTGTCCGACTGCATGGTGGTCAGGTCCTTGCCGTACTTCGCGTTGGCCCCGTCGCGGCTGTCCGAGCCGACGACCAGGATGTTCTTCGAGCCCGGGCTGAGGTTGGCGGGGCGGTCCTCGCCGAGTTTGTTGTCGAGGTCGGCGGCGTTGATGTTGTCGTCCAGGTCCTGGTAGATCCAGGCGCCGACCCCGGCGACGCCGAGGATGAGCACCGCGATCCCGCCCGCGACCCGCGTGAGGATTCGGCCCCGCCGGGTCAGCCGCGTCGGCCTGTTCCCGGCCGGAGTGCGCCGCCGTTGTCCCGTACTGCCCACCGGCACCCCGTTCCTCCCGCGCGGCCGCATCCGGCCTGTCCTGGCTCATGAGCGTTCGGTGCCCGTGCGCACCGAACGGCGGAACTCTACATCCATGTAGAGATACGGACAGGAGGCGGGTACGCCTCACCGCACCCGGAACCGCGAGCGCCGCAGCACCCGTCTCCGGGCACGCCGGCAGGCACGGAAATCGAGGGGGAGCACACGTGAGCAGCACCGACAGCGCGCGTCCGATGGGCGGGGCGGGACAGCCTCGGCATGGGCCGGGGGGCCGGAACCGGCCGGCCAGGGTCAGTGCGTTCTGCGCCCTCGGCGGCGTCGCGTTCCTCGGGAACTTCGCCACCGGCATCGCCTGGATCACCCCCGGCGTCTTCGTCGGCCTGGCCCTGCTGTGCGCCCTGATCGCCATCCCCGCCGGGCACGTGGGCCGCTTCCGGGGACGCCGACTGGACGGGGAGGGGCGCGGGCTCGTGCTGACAGGCATCCTGACCGGCTGGCTGGTGCTGTTCGTGTGCGTGCTGGCGATCCTGGCCGCCCTGGGGCTCGCCGTCGGAATCGCCGTACTCGTGGACAGCGTCTGACCTACCGCCCCCTTCCACACTCAGAGGTGCCTCCTCACAGGGGCGTCGCAGCGTGCAGGATGAGCACCATCGTCACCGCGGAGTTCGCGGAGGACAGCGCGGAGACCGCGGTCCCGGCGGCCGCACCCCAGGCGGCCAGCCCCACCGAGGTAAAGACCGAGGGCCAGCTGCGCAGCGCCGGCGCGGGGCCGAGCAGGGCGGCGACCCGGCGCGGCACCGGGCCCGGCGCGGCGAAGCCCGCGAGCGTGGGTACCGGCGTGCCACGGGAGACCAGGGCAGCCTTGCCGATCGCGCACGCCACGGCCCTGCGACTGCCGACCGTCTGCGCCGCCTCCTCGTCCGCCCAGCGTTCCGTCGTGTAGGACACGGCCGTGCGCAGCGGACGCAGGAACGGGTTGGCGCGCGCGGCCAGCTGAACGGCGAGCAGGAACCGGTGATGCCGGGCGGCCAGGTGGGCGCGCTCGTGGGCGAACAGGGCGCGCCGTTCAACTGGTTCGAGGCACGACAGCATGGCGGTGGTCACGACCACCCGGTCCCGTCGCCCGCCGGGGAGGGCGTAGGCGTAGGGCACCTCGTCGGGCAGCACCGCCACCTGAGTGCCCGGCAGCCCGGCCAGGGCCCGGTGGGCGCGGCGGCGGATCCGCCCATGCCGCCACAGGGACCGGCCGCACGTCAGTAACACCGCCAGCAACGCCGGAATGGCCAGCTTTCCGGCGACCTCGTCGTACGGCACGGCCTCGCGCACCTCGGGGTCCGACCAGGCGTCGGGCAGCGGGTTCCCGGGCAGTTGCGCGGTGCCGACCACCATCAGCAGGCCCAGGCAGACCGTGCTGCACACCGCCATCACGACGGCCAGCCCGGTCAGCAGCCGGGTTGCGGTCCGCGGATGCAGTCGCTGCTCGGCCAGGCGCGCGATCGGCCACGCCGTGAGCGGCAGGACCAGCGGCAGAAAGACGAACACCCCCATGAGGCTTCAGTCTTCCCTCTCGTCCTTGGCCCGACCCAGCAGTTCGCGCAGCAGCCGCTCGTCGTCCGGTTCCAGGGAGGTGACGAAGCTGGCCAGCACCGCCTCCCGGTCGCTTTCGGCGTCGAGTACCTTGCGCATCTTGTGCGCGGCCAGGCCCGCCTGGTCGGAGGCCGGCGTCCAGGCGAAGGAGCGGCCGGTGCGTTCGCGGGTCACTGCACCCTTGGCCAGCAGCCGGGTCAGGATCGTGATCACCGTCGTATAGGCGAGGTCGCCGCCGAGCCTCTCCTGCACCCAGCCCGCGCTGGCCGGGCCGTCCGCCTCGCGCAGGGCCGTCAGGACGAGCACCTCCAGCTCCCCTTGCCCCCGCCGCCGGGGACGCTGCCGCTGATCCGTCACGCCCTGTCTCCCTTCCGCCGACCCCGAATTCACGGGCGGTCCATCGTATAGACGCCCCACAGTCGGTCATCGCGCCGCGACCGGCGCTCCGCCACCCCCCCATCACAGCATCTACATGATTGTAGAAGCTAGGCTGCCCGGACAGATTCTTCCGCGCCGTACCAACGGCCACAACACAAGGAGAGACGACAGACATGGGAGTCATCGCATGGCTGGTTCTGGGACTTCTCGCCGGGGCCATCGCCAAGGCCATCCTGCCCGGACGCGACCCGGGCGGACTCATCGGCACGACGTTCATCGGCATCGCGGGGGCCTTCCTGGGCGGCTGGCTCTCGGCACAGTTCCTCGACCGGCCGGTACAGCGGGAGTTCTTCGACGCCGCCACCTGGGGATCGGCCATCGCGGGCGCACTGGTCCTGCTGATCGGCTACCGCCTCCTCTTCGGCAACTCCCGCGACTGACCGGCCCACTTCACCGCACCCACCGCTTTTCGGCCAGACGCGACACGGCCGATCTGCGAGGCCATACAAACCTTTCTCTTTTTCTACAGTGCTGTAGATTCTGAATCCCGGGTCCCTCCGGGCCCGACCTGACCCATCGAGAAGGAGCACGCAGTGGGAGTTTCCCTGTCCAAGGGCGGCAACGTCTCGCTCAGCAAGGAAGCGCCGGGCCTGACCGCCGTCCTGGTCGGACTGGGCTGGGACGTACGCACCACCACCGGCACCGACTACGACCTCGACGCATCCGCCCTGCTGCTCGACGCCTCCGGCAAGGTCCTGTCCGACCGGCACTTCATCTTCTACAACAACCTCACCAGCCCGGACGGTTCGGTCGAGCACACCGGCGACAACCTCACCGGTGAGGGCGAGGGCGACGACGAGGTCGTCAAGGTGAACCTCGCGGCCGTGCCCGCCGAGGTCGACCGGATCGTCTTCCCGGTCTCCATCCACGACGCCGCCAACCGCGGCCAGAGCTTCGGCCAGGTCCGCGGCGCCTTCATCCGCGTCGTGAACCAGGCCGGCGGCACCGAGATCGCCCGCTACGACCTCTCCGAGGACGCCGCCACCGAGACCGCCATGGTCTTCGGCGAGCTGTACCGCAACGGCGCCGAGTGGAAGTTCCG
>NZ_JBQQCE010000335.1:0-11026 GCF_052245645.1 Streptomyces sp. KR55
GACGTGGCGGTACTCGCTCTGCAGCATCCGGTACAGGCCCGCCCGGGCCGCTCCGCCGAGGGCGGGCGCGCCGCGCGAGACGAGCAGGGCGCGCAGGTCGCGGCGGCCGAGGTCGACCAGGTGCTGGAGCCAGCGCAGCCAGGAGGGCAGCGCGGCGTGCGTGGGCGGCAGCACGGGTCCGGTGCAGCCGGCCAGGTCGACGACGGCGTCGAGGCGGTCCCAGCGGGTGCAGGCGTCGGTGAGTTCGGCGTTGATCCGGTCGGCGGTGAGCACCTCGGCGGCCGGCAGCACCGCCGCGAGCCGGGCGGCCAGCGCCTCGGTACCGGGTGCGGCGAGTACGGCGGTCAGGGCGGGCGGCGCCGAACGGGGCACGGGCGGGGCGGGGCGCCACTGCCGAGTCAACAACAGCCCCTCGGGGTCGCGTCGGGCGCCGGGGGCGCTGTGGCTTGCATCGGACGCGTCGTGGTCGGCGCCATGTGCACTCCGGCCGCCACCAAGTGCGTCACGCCCGGCGCCGAGGGCGGCCAGTTCGGCGTCGGCCGCGGCCAGCCAGACCCGGTCGCCATCGAAGGGGTAGCCGGGCAGCGCCACCCGGGCGGGCCTGCCGCCGGGGTGCAGGGCAGGCCAGTCGACCTGCTGTCCGCCGGTCCAGGCGGTGGCGTACGCGGCGGGGTCGGCGGGGAGCCGCTCGCCCGCGGCGGGCCGGCGCGGGTCGACCACGCCGGTCCAGCTGCCGGCCGGGGTGCCGCCTGCGGCGAACTCGTCGAGGCGGGCGCACAGTTCGGGCAGGTCGTGGAAGAGCACGGCCAGCCGGTGGGCCATCGCCTCTCGGCCCGTCTGCAAGGTCCAGGCGACCTGCGCGGGAGTCGCGGCGGTGTCCTCGCGCAGGTGGCCGGCGAGCCGCCGGGCCTGCGCGGCCAGCCGGCCGGCGTCCCGCGCGGAGAGCACCGCCAGCTGGGGACCGGCCGGGGCAGCCCCGGCACCGGCGCCGTCGCCGACGTACTCCTGCAGGATGATGTGGGCGTTCGTGCCGCCCGCGCCGAAGGAGCTCACGCCCGCCGTCCTCGGCTGTACCCTGCCGTCCGCCAGGACGCGGCGGGGCCAGGGCGCCCGCCCGCGCTGGACCTCGAACGGGGTCGCCGTGAAGTCGATGTTCGGATTGAGGCGGTCCGCGTGCAGGGACGGCACCAGCTCGCCGTGCCGCATCTGGAGCAGCACCTTGGTGATCGCGGCGATGCCGGCGGCCGACTCGGCGTGCCCGATGTTGGACTTGACCGAGCCGATGGGCAGCCGCTCGGGCGGCTCCTCGCCGAAGGCCCGCAGCATGCCGGTGATCTCCACCGGGTCGCCGAGCGCGGTGCCGGTGCCGTGCGCCTCCAGGTAGTCGAGGTCGGCGGGCGCGAGCCCGGCCCGCTCCAGCGCCGTACGCACGAGGTCGCCCTGGGCCTTGGGGTTGGGGACGCTGTAACCGGCGCCCGCGCCGCCGTGGTTGACGGCGGACGCCTTGACCACGGCGAGGATCCGGTCGCCGTCGGCGAGGGCCGCGTCCAAGCGCTTGAGCAGGACGGCGCCTGAGCCCTCGGCGGGCACGTACCCGGTGCCGCCCTCGCCGAAGCTGCGGCAGCGCCCGTCCTCGGCGAGGAAGCCGCGCTGGGCGAGCTGGAGGAACTTCACCGGTTGGCTGTAGATGTTGACCCCGCCGGCCACGGCGACGTCGCAGTCGCCGTTGCGGATGGCGAGGCAGGCCTGGTGGATGGTGACCAGCGACGAGGAGCACATGGTGTCCAGGCCGACGCTGGGGCCGGTGAAGTCGAAGAAGTACGACACCCGGTTGGCCACCGAGGCGTACGACGAGGAGGTCGCGAAGCCCTCGCCGCGCAGCGCCTCCTGGACGCCGTACAGCTGGTAGTGGCCGTACATCATGCCGACGAACACGCCGGTGCGGGCGCCGCGCAATTGCTCGCGGGTGTATCCGGCGTCCTCCAGCAGATGCCAGACGGTCTCCAGGAACACCCGCTCCTGCGGGTCGGTGTGCTCCGCCTCGATCTGCGACATCCGGAAGAACAGCGGGTCGAAGCGGTCGGCGCCGGGTACGAAGCCGCCCCACTTGCCGTAGGTCTTGCCTGTGGCGGACTTGTCCGGCTCGTAGAACAGGCCGTGGTCCCAACGGTCGGCGGGGATCTCCTCGACGCTGTCCCGGCCGGCGCGCAGGTTGCGCCAGAACTCGGTGACGTCGTCGGCCTGGGGGTAGCGTCCCGCGACGCCGATGATGGCGATGGCGGCGTCCTGCGGGGCGGGCGCGGGCGGCTCGGCCGGCTTCACCGGAAGCACGGTCGCCGCGGGGGCGGTGGTATCCGGGGCGGCGGCCGGGAACGCGCCGGGGTGGGCCCCGGCCAGGTGGCCGGCGAGGTCGCGTACGGTCACGTACTCGAAGAGCAGGGTCTTCGACAGCGGGCCGACGTGTTCCTCCAGGCGGCGGATGAGGCTCATGGTGATGAGCGAGTCCACGCCGTACCGGTCGAAGGGTTCGGCGACGGCGATCTCCGCCTCGGGCAGCTTCAGCTCCTCGGCGAGCAGCCGCAGGACCAGTTCCTCGGCGCGCTCGTGCGCTCCGGGCGCGGAGGTGGCGGACTCGTCCTTGTGCGGCTCGGCGCCTTCGAGGGCCTGGAGGATGCGGTCGGGGTCGCCGGCGGCCAGGAGCAGGCGCGGCGCGGTGTGGGCGAGTGCCCGGTCCAGGGCCTCCAGGGCGGGGGCGGTGCGCACCGGGCGCATGCCGAGCACACGCTCCATGTATGCCTCGGCGTCGGCGTCGACGCGCATCCCGCCGTCGGCCCAGACCGGCCAGGCGGCCGCGAGGGTGCGGCCGTGCCGGGCGCCTTCCCGGCGGCGCCGCTCGCGCTCCTCGGCGAAGTGGTCGAGGAAGGCGTTGGCGAAGGCGTAGTCGCTCTGGCCGGCGTTGCCGAAGGCCGCGGCCGCCGAGGAGAGCGCGACAAAGTAGTCCAGCGGTTCGTCCGCCGTCGCCTCGTCGAGCAGCACGGTGCCGTGCACCTTGGCGGCGAGGACGGCGTCCGCGTCCGCACGCTGCTTGGTGCGTATGAGCCCGTCCCTGAGGACGCCGGCCGCGTGCACGACGCCGCTGACCGAGCCGTGCGCCCGGCGGGCCTCGGCCACCAGGTCGCGTACGGCGGCCGGGTCGGTGACGTCGGCGAGCACCACCCGGGCGCCGAGGGCGTCGGCGCGGGCCCGGGCCTCGGGATCGGGGGCGGTGCGCGCGGCGAGCACGATGCCGCCGCCGGTGACACCGGCGGCCCGCCGCGCGGCGGCGATGTGCTCGGCGACGAGCAGGCCCAGGGCGCCGGTGCCGCCGGTGACGAGGTGCGCGCCGGCACCGGTGAACGCGGCGCCCGGCGCGGCCGGGAGGCTCACGTGCCGCCAGGCGCGGCGGGCCCGGCCCTCCGCGTCCGTGCGCACCTCGGGGCCGCCGTCCGTGCCGAGTTCTGCGACGACGGCCTCGGCGAGCGGGCGGCCCGGGGCGAGGGCCAGGACGCCGAGGGCGACCGACGGTTGCTCCAGGCGCACGGTGCGGGCGAAGGCGGCCATCGCCGGCTGGGCGGGCGACGGGGCCGGCTCGGGGTGGACGTACAGGTAGCGCAGCGCGTCGCGGCGCTCGCGCTGCCAGGCCCGCAGGAAGGCCAGGGCCGCGTGGAAGCCGTGCTCCACGGAGTCTCGGGCGGTGCGGTCGCGTCCGGCCAGGTGGACGACGTGGACGGGTCCGGCTCCGGCGGCGCGCACGGCGGCCTCGGCGTCGAAGCCGCTGCCGAGCGGGATACGGCGGACATCGGCGCCCGTCGCCGTGAGGGCGACGGCCACGTCGGTGGCGTCGGCGGAGGCGGGGTCGAGCAGCAGGACCCGTGCGGCGGAGGGGAGTTGGCCGTGCGGAGCGGGCGCGGCCTCCCAGACGGGCTCGAAGGCGTGGACGACGTCGACGGCGGGCACGGCCTGCATCCCGGGCGCGGGTGCGGTGTCCGTTGCTCGCGTGGCGTCCGTCGGGCGCAGCGCCCTCAGTGTGAAGGACTCCAGCGTGGCGGTCACCTGCCCGTTCTCGTCGAGCAGGGCGACGTCGAAGGCGAGGGAGCCCGCCGGGGCGGGGCGCCGGGCCGGGGTGGCGTACGCGTAACCCTGCTCGGGCAGAGGGGCGTACAGCCGGACCGAGCCCAGGGAGAACGGCAGGTACGGTGCCGGGCCCGCCGGGTCCCCGGCGCCGGGGACGAGCCGGCCCGCGGTCTGCAGGGCGGCGTCCAGCAGCGAGGGGTGGAAGACGTAGGCACCGGCGTCCGCGCGCTGCGGCTCCGGCAGGCGCAGCGTCGTCAGCGCCTCCCCGGGGCCCTCGGCGATCTCCTCGATCACCCGGAAGGCGGGACCGTAGGCGAAGCCGAGCCGGACGAAACCGTCGTAGCAGTCGGCCCCCGCCTGGACGCGGGTGCAGCGGGCGCGTACGTCCGCCGGGGCGATGGGGGCGGGCCGGGAACCGGGGTCGTCGAACCGCAGGGTGCCGCTGGCGTGCACCGGCGCGTCCTCGGCGGCGCCGCGCACCTCGAAGGCGGCGCGGGAGCGGTCGCCGGTGACGCGGACCAGCAGCGGGTGCCCGGTGTGGCCGGAGGCGAGCCGGACCGGCGCCGCCCACACCAGGTCGTCGACGCCGCGCACCGGGGCTCCCCCGGCGGCGAGTTCGCCCGACAGGCGGCCCATCTCCAGATAGGCCACGCCGGGCAGCACCAGGTCGCCGCCGATGACGTGGTCGCGCAGGAAGAACTCCTCGCCCGTCAGCGTCTTGGCGAACCGCTGCTCGCCGAAGGTGGAGACGTTGGCGTCCAGGAGGGTGGGGTGCAGACGGGGGCCGGGCTCTGCGGGGCGCTCGCCGGGGGCGACCCAGTGCCGGGGGCCGGCGAACGGGTAGGCGGGCAGGTGGACGCGGCGCCGGGCGGCGCCCTCGTGCAGGGTCCGCCAGTCGACGTCGGTGCCGTGCAGCCAGGCGGCGGCCAGGGCGCGGAGGTCGCGCCGGTCCGGGGAGACGGGGTCGCCCGTCTGAGGGGCCGTCACCTGGGCGGTGCGTACGGCGGAGGGGCGCCCGGCCAGGTACGCGGTGAGCTCGGCGCGCAGGGCCGCGGTGCCGTCGGCGACGACGGCGAGCCGGTGCGGCATCGGCTCCCGGCCCGTCTGCAGGGTGTAGGCGAGGTCCTCGGCCGGGACGTCCTGGCGCCCGAGGTGGTCGGCGAGCCGGGCGGCCGAGCGCCGGAGCGCGTCGCCGTCGCGGGCCGAGAGCACGAAGACCTGCTGGGCCGCGGGCTCGTCGCGGGTGTCCGGCATGGGGGGTTCCTCCAACACGATGTGCGCGCCCGCCCCGCCGAAGCCGAAGGAGCTGACGCCGCCACGGCGGGGCAGCTCGGCTCCGTGTGCGTCCCGGGGACGCGGCCAGGGCCGGGCGGTGGCGGCGACCTCGAAGGGGCCGCCGTCGAGTTCCAGGTAGGGGTTCTGCTCGCGGAAGTGCAGGCTGGCCGGGATGGTGCCGTGCCGCATCGACAGGACCACCTTGAAGAGTCCGGCGATACCGGCGGCGGCCTCCAGGTGGCCGATGTTCGTCTTGACCGAGCCGATGGCGCACGGAGCGGACCCGCTGGGCGCGTCCTCCCCTGCCCGCAGCCGCCGGAAGGCGGTGCTCAGGCCGGTGGTCTCGATCGGGTCGCCCAGGGCGGTGCCGGTGCCGTGCGCCTCGATGTAGCCGACGGTGTCCGGGTGGACGCCGGCGGCCTGGTAGGCCTCGACCAGCAGGTCGGCCTGGGCCTCGGGGTTGGGGGCGGTGAGCGAGGTGGTCCGGCCGCCGTGGTTGAGCGCGGCGGCCTTGATCACGGCGTGTACGGCGTCGCCGTCGCGCTCGGCCCGCTCGTGCGGCTTGAGCAGGACGACGCCCGCGCCCTCGCCGCGCACATAGCCGTCGGCGCGGCTGTCGAAGGCCTTGCAGCGACCGTCGGGGCTGAGCATCTCGCCCTGGCTGAGCGCCTCGTAGACGCCCGGGGCCAGGATGAGGCTGACGCCGCCCGCGATGGCCAGGTCGCAGGTGCCGTCGCGCAGGGCGGCGCAGGCCTGGTGGACGGCGGTGAGGGAGCCGGAGCAGGCGGTGTCGACGGCGATGCTGGGACCGCGCAGGTCGAGCAGGTACGACACCCGGTTCGGGACGATCGACAGGGCGGCGCCGGTGAGGGTGTGGCCCTCGGTGGCGCGTCCGGCGGCCCGCTGCACCTCGTGGTAGTCGGAGTTGGTGACGGCGATGAACACGCCGACCCGCTTCCCGGCCAGCTCGGAGGGGCGGTAGCCGGCGTCCTCGACGGCCTGCCAGACGGTTTCGAGCAGCAACCGCTGCTGCGGGTCCATCAGTTCGGCCTCTCGGGGTGAGATGCCGAAGAACGCGGCGTCGAAGCGGTCCACGTCCGGGGCGAAGCCGCCCCAGCGGGAGCGGGAGCGCGGGTGGTCGCGCCAGTCCCAGCGGTCGGCGGGGATCTCGCCGACCAGGTCGTCGCCGGCGGCGAGGTGGTCCCAGAACTCCCTGAGGTCCATGGAGCCGGGCAGGCGCCCGGCCATACCGATGACGGCGACCTCACGGCCGACGGGGGCCACCGGGGTCTGGGACCCGGCAGGGGCCCCAGAAGTCCCGGACCCGGCAGGGACCGCCGAAACCTCAGACCCGGCCGGAGCGGCCTGTTCGGTGGCGGGTGCCTGCGGGGCCGTCCCGAAGTGGGCCGTCAGCGCGGTCGCGTGATGCTCCCACAGGTGCTCGGCGAGCGCGTGCAGGGTGCCGCGGCGGTAGAAGAGGGTCGGGTACTCGGTGATGCCGTACGCCTTGCGCAGCTCGGCGCTGAGCGCGGTGAAGCTCACGGAGTTCATGCCGGTCTCGCCGAGCGGCGTGTGCGCGCCGATGTCCTCGGGGCGCAGGTCCACCAGGGCGGCGACCATGCGGGCCAGCTCGGCGACGAGGGCCTCCGTGCGGCCGCCGGTGGCCCCTGCCGGGGCGCTGGTGCGGGCCGCGGGCGGGGACCCGGCGCCGAAGCGGGCGCGCAGGTCGGCCAGGGGCGGCGCGGCCAGCGTGGTTCGGTCGTTCTTCCCGTTCAGGGTGCGCGGGAAGCCGGTCACCCGGACCAGGGCGTCGGGCACCATGTGGTCCGGCAGCCAGGTCGCCAGCCGCTCGCGGTCCGGCTCGGCCGCGCCGTCCTCCAGGACGTAGCAGGCGAGCAGGGTGTGCGAGCCCGCTGCCTGTCCACGGGCCACGACGACGGCCTCGCGGACGCCGTCGAGCCGGCGCAGGGTCGCCTCGATCTCCTCCAGCTCGACCCGGTAGCCGCGCACCTTGACCTGGGAGTCGAGCCGGCCGAGGTACTCGATCGTGCCGTCGGCGAGCCGTCGTACGAGGTCGCCCGTGCGGTACATGCGGGCCTCGGCGCGCGCCGCGAACGGGTCGGGCAGGAAGCGCTCGGCGGTCAGTTCGGGGCGGCCGAGGTAGCCGTCGGCCACGCCGTCGCCGCCGATGTACAACTCCCCGGCGACGGCGGTGGGGACGGGCCTGCGCGCGCTGTCGAGGACGTATAGCGCGGTGTTGGCGATCGGGGCGCCCAGGGTGACCCGGCCGCCCGGGGTGAGGCGGTTCGCCGCCGACCAGATGGTGGTCTCGGTGGGGCCGTAGAGGTTCCACACCTGCCCGTTGCCCGCGAGGAGCGCCTCGGCCAGGTCGGCGGGCAGCGCCTCGCCGCCGCACAGCACCTTCAGCGCGGGGTCGCCCTGCCAGCCGGCGGCCAGCAGCATGCTCCAGGTGGCCGGGGTGGCCTGCATGACGGTGGGGCGGGCCCGTTCGAGGGCCTCGCGCAGCCGCAGCCCGTCGCGGGCGTCCTCGGCGGCGAGCACCTCCACCGTGCCGCCGGTGACCAGCGGCAGGTACAGCTCCAGGCCGGAGATGTCGAAGCAGACGGTGGTGAGGGCCAGCAGGGTGTCGCCGGGTCCGAAGCCGGGCTCGCGGGCCATCGACCACAGGAAGTTGGTCAGCGCGCGGTGCGGCACCCGGACGCCCTTGGGACGGCCGGTGGAGCCGGAGGTGTAGATGACGTACGCGGCGTCGGACGGGCCGGCCGGGCCGGGCGAGGGCAGGGCCGGCGGCTGCTCGGAGGTGTCGACGACCAGCCGGGGCACAGCCGCGAGGCCGATGTCGGAGGTGGAGTGGGTGAGCAGCAGGTGCAGCCCGGCGTCCTCGGCCATGTAGGCGAGCCGGTCCTGCGGGTAGGCGGGGTCGAGCGGTACGTAGGCGGCGCCGGAGGCCTGGACGGCGAGGAGGGCCACCGGCAGGTCCTGATCGCGCGGGAGCAGCACCCCGACGGTCCGGCCACGGCCCGCTCCGGCGGCGGTGAGCCGGGCGGCGAGGGCGTCCACGCGCTTGACGATTGTGCGGTACGTCAGTTCGGTGCCGGCGTGGCGGACCGCGACCGCGTCGGGCCGGGCGTCGGCCTGCCGGCGTACCAGTTCCCAGACCAGGGTGTCGGCCGGGTAGTCGGCGGGGGCGGGCGGGGTGAGCCGGGCCCGCTCGTCCTCGGTGAGCAGCTCCAGGTCGGCCACCGGGGTGCCGGGCTCTTCGACGGCGGCGGCGAGGAGGGTGGTGAAGTGGGCGCCGAGGCGGGCCACGGTCTCCTCGTCGAAGAGACCGGGGTCGTACTTGAGCGTGTAGCGGCAGCCCTGCTCCTGCTCGACGACCTCCAGGGTCAGGTCGAACTCGCCCTCCTGGTGCACTCCTTCGACCGGGCCGAGCACCACGGCGTCGCCGGACGCGTCGCGGCGGGCGGTGCGGGTCCAGTTCTGGAAGTAGAAGGCGACGTTGAAGGGGTCGCCGGCCTCGGGGTCCGCGCGGCGGAGGTCGTCGGCCAGGGTGATCAGCGGGTACGCGCTGTGTTCCAGGGCGTCCAGCACGGTGCGGTGGACACGGCGGACCAGGCCGCGGAACTCCTCGGCGCCGTCGACGCGTTCGGCCAGCACCACCATGTTCATGAAGTAGCCGAGCGTGTCGTCGAAGCCGCTCGCCGGGCGTCCGGCCGTCGGCGTGCCCACGGCGATGTCGGCCTGGTCGCTGTAGCGGTGCAGCAGCGTGAACCAGGCGGCGAGGACGACCCCGAACAGGGACGTCTGCTCGGCGCCGGCGAGCGCGCGGGCCCGGTCGGCGACCGCGGCGGGAATGTGCCCGTCCAGGCTCGCCCCGTGAAAGCCGGGCACGGCCGGGCGGGGCCGGTCCAGCGGCAGCGGCACGGTGGTCCTGCGCCCGCGCAGCCGTTCGGTCCAGTACGCGCGCAGCCGCCGGCCCTCGGCACCGGCGAGCAGCTCGCGCTGCCAGGCGGTGAAGTCGGCGTAGCTGCGGGCGGGGCGCTCGGCGGGGAGGGCACGGCCCGCGAGGAGCGCGTGGTAGCCGCGTTCCAGCTCGCGCAGGAGCAGGGCGATGGAGACGCCGTCGAAGACCAGGTGGTGGAAGGTCAGCAGCAGCGCGTTGCGGCCGTCACCCAGGGTGTAGAGGGTGGCGCGGACGAGGGGGCCGGCGGCGAGATCGAAGGGGCGGCGCAGGTCGGCGCGCATCCGGTCACGCAGCTCGGCGTCGCTCCTGGCGGTCAGGAAGACCTGCTGGAAGGAGAGTTCGGGCTCGGTCGCGATCCGGGCGTACGGCCCCTCGTCGCCGGCGTGGACGGTGGCCCGCAGCTCGGTGTGCCGGTCGACCAGGTCCTGCAGGACGGCCCGCAGGGCGAGCACGTCGAGGCCGCGGTCGAGCCAGAGGGCGAGGGGCAGGTTGTAGGCGTAGGTACCGGGCGCGATCTGTTCGATCACCCACAGGGCGCGCTGGCCCTCGGACAGGGGGTGGCGGCTCTCCTCGCCGTCGGTGCGCGGGCGCAGGACGCGGGCCGCGGCCTCGGCGGCCGGGGAGACAGCAGGGGAGACGGCCGGGGCGGTGGCCGGGGCAGGTGCGGTGGGCGCCGGGACGGGTGCCCCGGGCGCTTCGGGCAGGGCGGATCCGGCCGCCACCCCGGCGAGCCAGTTGGCGGCCAGGTGGGCGGCCAGCTCGCGCAGGGTCGGCTGCTCGAAGAAGTCGCCGAGCGGTACGGCGACACCGAACTCCTCGTCCACGGCGGTGACGATCTTCATGCCGCTGAGTGAGTCGAAGCCGTAGTCGGCCAGCGGGCGGCCGGGGTCGATGCACTCGTCCAGCTTGAGCACCCGCTCGACGAGGTCGCGCAGGCGCTCGGTGAGGGCGTCGGTGGAGGTGGTCGCGCCCGAGGAGACGGGGGCGGACGCGGAGGCGCCGGCCGGGCCTGTCGTGGGCGCGGGCGCGCTCAGCAGGACCCCGTCACTCTCCGCCACCAGGACGGTCTGGCCCAGTGCCGGGTCGCCGGCGCCCAGCGCGTGGACCGGGGCGTATCCCTCCTCGTGCAGGAGCCGGGTCCAGCCCTCCGGGGAGGCGAGCGGGGAGTCGGGCATGCGCAGGTGGCCGTCCTCGAAGGCCCACCAGCCCTCCAGGACACCGCCGCCGATGGTCAGCAGCGGCCGTACGGAGGTCAGTTCGTTGAGGACCAGCCAGCCGCCGGGCCGCAGCAGCGCCTTGGCCTTGCGCAGGGTGGCCCGCAGGTCGCTGGTGGCGTGCACGACGTTGGTGGCGACGACGAGGTCGGCGCATGCCGGCTCGAACCCCTGCTCCGCCAGGCCGCGTTCGAGGTTGAGCACCTGGAAGCGGGCGAAGTCGTAGCGTTCGGCGAAGCGTTCCCGGCCGTGTTCCAGGAAGCGCGGCGAGATGTCGGTGAAGGTGTACCCGACGCGTCCGGGGTGCGCGGCCAGCGCGGGCAGCACCCGTTCGCTGGTGGCGCCGGTGCCGGCGCCCAGTTCCACGACCTCGACCGTGCGGCCCTGCGGCAGCTTCGGCAGGCGCAGGTCCAGGAAGTGGCGGACCGTGTCGCGGACC
>NZ_JBQQCE010000336.1:0-11020 GCF_052245645.1 Streptomyces sp. KR55
CCCCCCATCTGCCGCGTTGTCGTCGGTCGCCGACTCCCCCACTCTCGACTTCGCTCGAGCGGGGGGACCCCCATCGCGTCGACTCCCTCCTCCGCCTTGCAGCTGGACGCACCAGACCCCGCTCACCTGCGTTCGTCAGGCGCCGCCGATCTCCTGCGGCCTGATCCGCCGGACAGGCCCTAGCGCCCGATGAACTGCGGCCCCTGCGGCGGCAGCCGGAAGTCGGGGTCCGGTGCGGCGGCCGGCACCGGTACCGGTGGCGGATATCCGTACCCGGACTGCGCGGTCGCCGGAGCGGGCTGCGGATACCCGTACGCAGGCTGACTGGTCGGCTGCGGATACCCGTACGCCGGCTGACTCGCCGCCGCCGCGGGCTGCTGCTGCGGATACCCGTACGCAGGCTGCGCGGTCTGCGCCTGTGCGGCCGTCGTCGGCTGCTCCGGGGGCAGGGGACGCGACACCTCGGGTGCCGACCGGTGCGCCGGAGCGGACGTGGTGTCGGCGGCCGGGGCAGGCTCCTGAGCGGCCTCCGCCTCGTCCACCGAGATCCCGAAGTCCGTCGCCAGCCCCTTGAGCCCGTTCGAATACCCCTCGCCGAGCGCCCGGAACTTCCACCCCTCGCCGCGCCGGTACAGCTCACCGCAGATCAGCGCGGTCTCCTCACCGGTCTCCGGCTTGACGTCGAAGTAGGCCAGCGGCTCACCGTCGGGCGCAGCCGCGTCGTACAGCAGAATGCGCAGCGACCGTACGCAGTCGAACGCGACGCCGTCCGCCGAAGCGACCAGCAGAATCTGGCTGACGTCGGACTCGACACCGGAGAGGTCTGTCTGGATCGTGTCGGTCAGGCCTTCGGTGACCCGTTTCTTGCCGAGCCGCCAGACCTTCCCGGAGGGGTGCCGGGGCTGGTTGTAGAAGACGAAGTCCTCGTCGGAGCGCACACGACCGTCGGGGCCGAGGAGCAGCGCCGAGGCGTCGACATCCGGGACCCCCTGCCCGGGCGTCCAGCGCAGCACGGCGCGCACCGTCGTGGCTTCGAGCGGGACGTTCGACCCCTTCAGCATCGCGTGCGTCATGCGGTCATCCTGCCCTCTCCGTCCTGGTCACGACAACGCGGGGTCGGGGTTCCGGGACCGCCCCGCAGTGCCGCCGACATGGCCCTGCTTGCCCTGCGTTACCTGAAATTCATGCCCAGCGGGAACCCCTGACATGGCCTTCTACGTACTATTACCGGCCACCTTTACTCGGCACAGCGGCCGCTCAGTCACCACGGGGGAGCTTTATGCGTCATTTCGGGCACATCGCCCCTGAGGTGCGGCAGCGCCTCTTCCATCAGGAGCCGTGCGACTTCACCGCCGGCTCCCCGGCCCGGCTGCTCTCCGCAGCCCTGGGCGCCACGCTGTACAGCCCGGCGACCCGCCCTCGGCTCGCCGACGACATCGTCAAGCAGACCGGACGCGGCGTGGTCTCGATGGTGCTGTGCCTGGAGGACTCGATCGACGACGCGGACGTCGGCGCGGGCGAGGAGAACCTCGTCCGCCAGTTCACCGAGCTCGCCGGCCGCGCCGACGACACCGATCTGCCCCTGCTGTTCATCCGCGTCCGCACGCCTGGGCAGATCCCCGACCTGGTCCGCCGCCTCGGCCCCGCCGTCCGGCTGCTGTCCGGATTCGTACTGCCGAAGTTCACGGAGGAACGCGGCATCCCCTTCCTGGAGGCCGTGGCCACCGCAGAGGCGGCGAGCGGGCAGCGGCTTTTCGCCATGCCGGTGCTGGAGTCGCCCGAGCTGCTGTACCGGGAGTCGCGGGTCGAGACCCTGGAGGGCATCTTCCGGGCCGTCGACAAGTACCGCGACCGCGTGCTCGCGCTGCGCCTCGGTGTGACGGACTTCTGCTCCTCGTACGGGCTGCGCAGACCCCCCGACATGACCGCCTACGACGTCCAGATCGTCGCCTCCGTGATCGCCGACGTGGTGAACATGCTGGGACGGGCCGACGGCACCGGGTTCACGGTGACCGGGCCGGTGTGGGAGTACTTCCGGGTGCAGGAACGCATGTTCAAGCCCCAGCTGCGGCGCAGCCCCTTCCTGGAGGGGCAGGCCGAGGAACTGCGCGAGGCGCTGATCGAGCACGCCATGGACGGGCTGTTGCGGGAGATTACGCTGGATCAGGCCAACGGTCTGCTCGGCAAGACCTGCATCCATCCCTCGCACGTGCTGCCGGTGCACGCTCTGTCGGTGGTCAGTCACGAGGAGTTCAGCGACGCCCAGGACATCCTGCGGCCGGAGCGGCTGGGCGGTGGCGTGCTGAGGTCGGCGTACACGAACAAAATGAACGAGGTGAAGCCGCACCGCGCCTGGGCCGAGCGGACGCTGCTGCGCGCCGAGGCGTTCGGCGTGGCCAACGAGGACATCGGCTTCGTGGAACTGCTGGCCGCGGGAATCCCCGGCTGATGTCGCCGGACACCGCCGCAACGCCTGAGAACCCCGAAATCGCTGAAACCGCTGAGAACCGCTGAAACCGCCGAGAACAGCTGAAACCACTGAAGCCGCCGAACACAAGGTGCCGAACACCGGTGAACACAAGGAACGCATGGACAAGGCAGTGAACAACGGGGACAACCGAGCCGACGGGAACGGGACCTGGTCCGGGACCTGGGTCGCCGAGCGGCTCGGGGTCGAACTCGACGGCGACGACACGCTGGCCGACCTGCTGGGGCTCGCCCTGCGACGCAACCCCAAGCGGGCGCACCTGCTCGTGTCGAACGTGCTCGGCAAGCACGTACCGCAGTCCCCGTCGGTCGTCTACGGCTCCGGGTTCGCCCTCGGGCGGAGGGTCCGGGAGCTGCTGGGGGACGCCGGGGCGAGCGCCGCGGTCGTCGTCGGGTACGCGGAGACGGCCACCGGGCTCGGCCACGCGGTCGCCGACGGCCTCGGCTTCGCCCCGTACCTGCACTCCACCCGGCGCCCCGTGCCCGGCGTCGCGCAGGCCGGCGGCTTCGAGGAGTCCCACTCGCACGCCACCTCCCATCTGCTGCTCCCCGAGGACCCGGAACTGCTCGCCGGAGACGGGCCACTGGTCCTGGTCGACGACGAGTTCTCCACCGGCAACACCGTCCTCAACACCGTGCGCGCCCTGCACGAGCGCTATCCCCGCGGCCGGTACGTCGTCGTTGCCCTGGTCGACATGCGCTCGCCCACCGACCAGGACCGCCTCGCGGAGTTCGCGGACGAAATCGGCGCCCGCGTGGACCTCGTCGCCACGGCCCAGGGGACCGTGTGCCTGCCGGACGGCGTACTGGAGAAGGGCCAGGCCCTGGTCGCCGAACACGAACAGACGGACGCGGGGCCGATGGGCGCCGGTGCTGACCAGCGGACGGGCGGCGCCGTCACTCGGGTCGAGCTGCGCTGGCCCGCCGGGGTGCCCGACGGCGGCCGGCACGGCTTCACCGCCGCCCACCGCAGGCGCCTGGAGGCCGCTCTGCCCGCCATGGGCGCCCGCCTCGCGGAGGCCCTGCCGCCGGGCGCCCGGCGCGTGCTGGTCCTCGGCTGCGAGGAGCTGATGTACGCGCCGCTGCGCCTCGCCCGCGAGCTGGAACACCTCGTCCCGCCCGCCGACATACGGTTCTCCACCACGACCCGCTCTCCCGTCCTCGCCGTCGACGACCCCGGCTACGCCATACGCACCCGCCTGGTCTTCCCGGCGCACGACAACCCGGCCGACGGCCCCGGCGAGCGCTACGCCTACAACGTCGCCGGCGGCGGTTTCGACGCCGTCGTCGCCGTCGTCGACTCGACCGCCGACACCCCCGCCCTGCACGCACCCGACGGGCTCCTCACCCAGCTTGCCGCCCACGCCCCGCACGTCCTGCTCGCGGTCGTACCGTCGTACGTTCCCGAGGCCGCGCATGCCTCCGAAAGGCCCGCCATGCTGCCCGAGCCCCTTCGCGGCCCCGCCTTCTCCTCGTACGCGCCCGAGGAGGTCGGCTGGCTGCTGCAGGACCTGTCGGACGTCACGCTGGAAGCACCCACCGAGGAGCGCGAAGAGGCCATCCAGAGCGGCGGCGCGCACTACGCGGAGTCCCTGCCGGTGGAGTACCAGCCCAGCGAGCAGTACCAGGAGCTCTTCCACGCGGCCCTGGAGACTTCCGCGGCGCGCATCGCCCACGCCGTCGGCGTGGTCACCGAGACCGTCCTCGCCGAACGGTCACCCCGCCCGGTCCTGGTCTCGCTGGCCCGTGCGGGCACACCCGTCGGCATCCTGATGCGCCGCTGGGCGCAGCACCGGCACGGCCTCGACCTGCCCCACTATGCCGTGTCCATCGTGCGTGGCCGCGGCATCGACGCCAACGCGCTGCGCTGGCTGGCCGCCCGGCACGACCCGCGCGACGTCGTCTTCGTCGACGGCTGGACGGGCAAGGGCGCCATCACCCGCGAGCTGGCCGCGGCACTGCGCGAGTTCGAGGAAGCGGAAGGCGTCACCGGCTTCGACCCGGAGATCGCCGTGCTTGCCGACCCCGGCTCCTGCGTCCGGACCTACGGCACCCGCGAGGACTACCTCATCCCGTCCGCCTGCCTCAACTCCACGGTGTCCGGCCTGATATCGCGCACCGTGCTGCGAGCCGACCTGGTGGGCCCGAACGACTTCCACGGCGCCAAGTTCTACCGCGAACTCGCCGGCGCCGACGTCTCCACGGTCTTCCTCGACGCCGTCTCCGCCTGCTTCGACGAGGCCGCGGACGCGGTCGACGCCGCCGTCAAGGAACTCCTGGCCGCCGACCGCACCCCGACCTGGGAAGGCTGGGCGGCCGTCGAGCGCATCAGCGAGGAGTACGGCATCCACGACGTCAACCTCGTCAAGCCCGGCGTCGGCGAGACCACGCGGGTCCTGCTGCGCCGCGTGCCGTGGAAGATCCTGGCCCGCGCCGGCGCCGGCCCCGACCTGGACCACGTCCGGCTGCTGGCCGAGCAGCGCGGGGTACCGGTCGAGGAGGTCGCCGAGCTCCCCTACACCTGCGTGGGGCTGATCCATCCCAAGTACACGCGCGGCGCGACGGGCGCCGACGGAAGGGCGGTGGCTGTCTGATGCCGGTGCTGGTGGCGAGTGACCTCGACCGTACGCTCATCTACTCCGCAGCGGCCCTGTCGCTGACGATGCCGGACGCGCGGGCGCCACGGCTGCTGTGCGTCGAGGTGCATGAGAGCAAGCCGCTCTCGTACATGACCGAGACGTCGGCGGCACTGCTCGCGGACCTCGCCGACTCCGCGGTCTTCGTGCCGACCACGACCCGTACCCGCAAGCAGTACCACCGCATCAACCTCCCCGGCCCCACCCCGAAGTACGCGATCTGCGCGAACGGCGGGCACCTGCTGGTGGACGGGGTGTCGGACCCCGACTGGTCCGCGCGCGTGACGGCCCGCCTGGCCGACGAGTGCGCGTCGCTGGCCGAGGTGCAGGAACATCTGCTGAGGGCCGCGGACCCGGTCTGGGTACGCAAGCACCGGGTCGCCGACGACCTCTTCGCCTATCTCGTCGTCGAGCGCGAGCTGCTCCCCGAGGAGTGGGTGAAGGAACTCGCGGTGTGGGCGGAGAACCGCGGCTGGACGGTCTCCCTGCAGGGCCGCAAGATCTACGCCGTGCCGAAGCCGCTCACCAAGAGCGCCGCCATGCGTGAGATCGCCCTCCGCACCGGCGCCGACCTCACGCTCGCCGCGGGCGACTCCCTCCTCGACGCCGACCTGCTGCTCGCGGCGGACAAGGGCTGGCGTCCGGGGCACGGCGAGCTGGCCGACAGCGGGTGGAGCGCGCCCGACATCACCTCTCTGCCTGAGCGGGGGGTACTGGCCGGAGAGCGCATCCTGCGCGAGTTCCTGCGGGCGTCCCGGGAGCGGCCGTAGGCGGTGGCAGTCGCGTCCGGTCACGGCCGTAGGCGGGGTGGCGGTCGTGTCCGGGCACGGCCGTAGGCGGGGTGGCGGTCGCGTCCGGGCAAACGCGGTCAGCCGCAGCAGCCTCCACCACAGCACCCGCCCCCGCCGCCGGCTCGCGGAGCCGGCGCGGTGGCCGAGCCGCCCACCGCCACGGTCGACAGCAGCTTCACCGTGTCGTCGTGGCCCGTCGGGCAGGTGGCCGGGGCGGAGGACTCGGCCATGGGGCGGCTCAGTTCGAAGGTGTCGCCGCAGGTCCGGCAGCGGTACTCGTAGCGAGGCATACGCACAGGTTAACGGGCGCTCTCCGGCGGCCGCCGGGATTCGTCGCGCGCCACGGCCGCCCCCCGCGCCCGCTCCCGCGGCTCCGGCTCGACCAGGTCGGGATGGCGGGCCCGCCAGTACGGGTTGTCGTGCGGCAGGGCCGAGCCGACCCTCCCGTACATCCCGAAGAACATCAGCACCACACCGAAGACGAAGCTGAACAGCACGTTCTGGATGCGGAAGGCGAGGAAGTTGTACTCCGTCTCCAGCAACCCCAGGTTCAGGAAGCCGCTGAGGATGAAGGCGAGGCCGACGATCATGTTGAGCGTCGAGGCGAAGTTCCCGCCGATCACCATGCCGACGAAGAGCAGCAACCCCACGCAGATCGACAGGACGCTCAGCGCGCCGTTGGTGTTCAGGCCCGCGACCTGGTCCCCGCGGGTGTCGAAGAAGCCGACCTTGTCGATCAGGCCGAGGATGCCGAAGGCGATCAGCACCAGACCCATCAGACCCGCGCCGACGCGGTAGACCTGGTTCAGGCGGTGGTCGACGGGAAGGTGATCGTCGAACCGGATCCGCCGCCGTGTTCCCCCGTGCGCTGCGTGTGTGGCCATGTCCGCCTCCCTTGGGCGTGAGCGGAGGCCATACTTCCCTTTCCCTTCAATATCTGCCCGCTCTGCCCCGCCGGGCAACACGTCCGGGCCGTATCCGGGCTCCACAGCAGGTCAGCGGCCGGGCCGCGCTCAGTGACCGGCGGCTCCCCCGCGTTCCTCGCGGATCTGCGCGACCACCCTGGCCACCGTCTGCCGCACCGCCTCCGTCTCGGTCAGGAAGTGCCAGTAGTCCGGGTGGCGGCCGTCCAGCGTGGCGATCGCCCGTTCCAGCCGGCCGACGGAGTCGTCCAGCGGGCGGGCGTGACGCGGGTCGGGCGTGTTGCGGCCGGCCATGGCCAGCCGCTGTGCGTCCCGGATCGCGAACCGGGTCCGGTCGATCTCCTGCTGCGGGTCCTTCTGCACGGCGTTCAGCCGCTGCAGCCGGTCACCGGCGGCCGAGACGGCCTCGTCGGTGGAGTTCAGCAGTGCCCGTGCCGTCGACAGCAGGGCCGTCGCGTCCGGCCAACGCTGGGCGTCGCGCGCGGCCTGCGCCTCGGTCAGCTTCAGCTCGGCCTGCCGTACGGTCTCGGCGGCCTGCCCGGGCACGTGCTGGAGGTCCTGCCAGCAGGCGAGGGTGAACCGCCGCCGCAGTTCGCTCAGCACCGGCTCCACCTGACCGGCCCGGGTGGTGAGGGCCTGCGCACGGGTGCGCAGGGAGACCAGCCGGTGATCGATCTCGGCGGCCCGCTCCGGCAGCCGTTCGGCCTCCGCGCGGATCGCCTCGGCCTCCCGGGCGACGCGCTCGGCCCGCTCGAGGGTCTGGGGTACGCCATGCTGTCCGGCGCCCTGGTTCAGCTTGGTCAGCTCCGGGGCGAGGGCGGCGAGACGGGCGGCGAGATCATCCGCCCGCAGCCCTGATCCTCGTACCGTGTCAAGGGCGTTGGAGGCGGCGAGCAGCGACTGCCGGGCGCGTTCGACGGCGGGGGCCAGCCGGGCGAGCTGGGTCTCGGCCTTGCCGAGCAGCGGACCGAGCCCGTCCGCGAACCGGTCCAGGTCCTGCTTGACACGGCCGAGCTCGTCCTTGGCCCGGGTCAGCTCGGTGCGGGCACGGCTGGCGGCCGAGGCCTCCAGGTCGTCGCGGTCGAGGTCGTGGGCGTCGACGGCGTCGATGTAGCGGTGGCTGGCCTCGTCGATGCGGTGGCCGAGGGCCTCGAAGTCGGCGGCGGCGCGGCGGGCGGCGGGGGAGTCGTCGACGGCGGCGATCGTCTCGATCGAGATCCGTAGATCACGCTGGGCGGTGTCGAGCTCGTAGAAGGCGGCCGCGGCGGCGTCCTTGGCGGCCTGTGCCTCGGCACGCTGGCTCTCGGCGCGCCCACCGAACCACCGCCGGGTGCCGCCACCGGCGAACGCGGCCGGCAGCGCGAGGACGGCGATCAGGGGCAGGCTCATGAGGGTGAGGGCGTCACGGACCGCGGCGGAGACCTGCGGAGGGCGGTGCGCGCGCGGCATCGACGGCGATTCCGGCTGAGGTGGTGTCGCCGTCACATCCCTCTCCCGTGTTGTCATCCGCCCTGCCCGGTGTCATTCTCCCACCGGTTAAGGACGAACACACGGGCCTGTTAGTTCGCTGTCCGGACCGTGACTTTGCCGTCGCCGGTGCGGGCGGACACCACATGGTCGCTGGAGTCGTCGCGGGGCACGGACACGTCGACCGCGCCGTCACCGGTCTCGGTGCTCACGCGGTACGTGGCCCGGGGCAGCGTGACGGTGACGGAGCCGTCGCCACTGCTGGACTCCACCAGGTCCGGTACGACGCCCAGTTCGAGCCGGACCGAGCCGTCGCCGGTGTGGGTGCGGACCTCGCGGGAGCTGACGTCGGCGCGGACGGAGCCGTCGGCGGTACGCAGCTCCACCGGTCCGGTGGCGCCGCTGACGTGCACGGAGCCGTCGCCACTGCGCACCTTCAGCGCCGCGGTCGTCTTCTCGACCCGGACCGAGCCGTCGCCCGTACGGATGTCCAGGGCGTCCCCGAAGCCCCGGGCCCGTACGCTTCCGTCCCCGTTCTCGACCTTGACGTCGACGCCGCGCGGCACCTCGATGCGGTGCTTGGCCGAGCAGTCGGCGATGAACCCGGAGCACTTCAGCCGCAGCACCAGCCGGTCGTCCTCCATGGACCAGGTCACCTTGGGATCGTTGCCCGCAACGACCGAGCCCTCGAACCACCGGGTGACCTCGATACGGCCCGCCGGGTTGTCGTCCGCGGCGACGATCTCCAGGGCGGAGTCGTCGGAGTCGACGGTAAGGGTGGACCCCTGCAGCGAGAAGGACCGCTGCTCGGGATCCTTGTCCTCCCCGGCGGACGCCCCGCAGCCGGCGACCCCCGCGACGACGACCACGACGGCACCGGCGACAGCGGCCGCACGAGCGCCAACGGAAACGGAAACGGTACGGGCCATGAGGATCTCCCCCTGAGACGGACTGCGAGACGCCCCGGTCCCGGCCTGTGGGTGCCGGGAAGGCGACTCCTCGACCGTAGGCACCCGGCCTCGTCCGGGGGATCCGGACCACTCCCGAATCCGGGGTGGGGTTATCCCCCCGCCCAGGACGCCCACACGGGGGGGCCGCCCGCCCCGCGATACAGGTTTGCAGGACAGTGCCCCGGGCAAGGTAGGCTGTCGACTCGTCCTGGGCGCGTAGCTCAGCGGTAGAGCGCCGCCCTTACAAGGCGGATGTCGGCGGTTCGAAACCGTCCGCGCCCACCAGTTGCAGGACACGACGAAGGCCCAGGTCAGCCGGTAGGTATCCGGAGACCTGGGCCTTGTTCTTTGGCGGCTGCTCGGAGCCGCCGTGCCACTTACGTGCCAGATGGGCCGCGCGGGGGCCGCTTCACCTTCCTGATCTGACCGTCGACGTAGTCGGCGATCTGGTGGTCGCGACCGTTGACGAGGTGCTGGTAGATCAGCGCGGCGCGGACCGACGAGTGGCCCATGCGGTGCATCAGCTCGCGGGTGGTCGCGCCGCCAGTCGCAGCGAGGGTGTTGCCGGTGTGCCGGAGGTCGTGGAAGTGGACGTCACCGAGGCCGGTCGAGTCGAGGGCGCGGAGCCAGATCCGGCGGAAGTTGTTGCGGCGGAGTACACCGCCGCGGGCGCCGACGAAGACGAGCCCGGTTCGGCCGGCATCGGCGTACTCGGCCAGGTGGTGCGCCAGCTCGTCGACGAGCGAGGCAGGGAAGGCGACGGTGCGGACACCGGCCGCGCTCTTGGGAGCCTTGACCGTAAGGCCGTCTGTTCGGGTCTCGGCGTACGAGCGGCGGACGGAGACGGTACGGGCCTCCAGGTCGATGTCACGGCGCTGGAGAGCGGCCAGCTCACCGAAGCGGAGGGCGCAGAAGGCCGCCAGGAGGATGAGGGCGCGGAAGTGGGGCGGGACGGCGTCGGCGAGTCGGTACACCTCGGGGACGGACAGGAACGGCCGCTCAGCGTGGGTGACGGCACCGGCGCCCTTGATCCGGCAAGGGTTGCGCTGGATCAGTCCGTCATCCACGGTCGTGTTCATGATGGCGCGCAGGACCTGGTAGGCCTTGGCGACCGTGGCCGGACCGACGCCCGTGTCGAGGAGGTCCGTACGCCAGCGGCGGATCTGCGGCGTGGTGATCTCTTGCAGGGGCACCATGCGGAACGTCGGCATGATGTGCAGGCTCAGCACCCCGGCGTTGCGCTCGCGGGTGGTGGCCGCGTAGTCGCGGTCCTTGAACCAGGCCTCGGCGTACTCGCCGAACGGCGGTAGGAGCTACGACCGTGCACCTCGATGACGCCCTCGGCGACGAGCTTGACCAGCACTTGGCGCAGAGCGGTGCGACCGATACTCAAGTCCTCGGACAGGGTCCGCTCAGACGGCAGCTTGGAACCTGGCGAGTACTTGCCCGTCGCGATCCACTCGCGAATCGTGCGATAGACCCGCTCCGACTTCGGTCCCATCCGGTGAGCACACTCCTCGCTGCCTGCGGTGGCGTCTAGTTGCCTGCCGGGCGCAACGTAGCCGGACCTACTCACTGTGAGTAGGTTGCTCCCCATCCGGGTGATCGCCAGAGGATCGCCGAGTCTAAAACTGACGATCATCAAGGCCCGCGCACGGCGCGGGCGCGCGCCGCCTTTCCGGCGCGGCCCGCCTCCTGTCTTCGCCCCGGCTGGCCGCGCCCGGCGGCGCGCTACGTGCAGCGGGCGGACGTAGGGAAACCCTCTG
>NZ_JBQQCE010000337.1:0-11018 GCF_052245645.1 Streptomyces sp. KR55
GTCGAGCAGCGTCCAGCCGCCCGCCTCGACGGCCTCGCGCAGCGCCAGCGCGGTGCGGGCGGCGCGGCCCTCCGGGCCGATCGCGGACAGCTCCGGCACACGCGCGTGTGCGGGCGGTTCGGCGCCCGGGTCCAGCTTCTCGTGCGCCAGCCGCAGCAGCTCCGCGCCACCGTCCGCCTTGACCCGGCTCTCGAACGCGTTGCCGCGCGTGAAGGCGAACTGGGACTGCCCGAACACGGACGGCGAGCCCAGCGCACCGGCCAGCGCCGCCTTGTTCACCCCGGCGCCGTCGAGGATGGCGCGCCGCTTGCAGCCGGGATTGGCGGCCAGGGCCGCGAGGGCGCGCGCGTCGAGTGCCTTGGCCGGTACGTCGGGACCGCGCAGCTCAGCGAGCTGCTGCCGGAGCGCCGCCCCCTGTGTCCGCGGGGGAGGCACCCGGCTCGGCTCCCGGTCCGAGCCGTGACTCGCGCTGCCGTGGAATTCGCTCACCCGCCGAAGTCTGGCATCCGCCACTGACATTCGAGGCACGTGCGGCACGAGAGCCCGGTGTGGAGGAGGCGGAACCCGCGACCGGCGAAGCGGCACCCGCCGAGGTGGCGACGCGCGCCACCAGCCGCGTCCGGACCCGGTTCGCGCAGCGCATCACATACGGCGCCAGCAGCAGCCCGGCACCCATGACGGCCGCACCCGCGACCGCGTCGAGGAAGTAGTGGTTCGCGGTGCCCATCACCACGATCGTCGTCACCAGCGGATACAGCACGCCCGCCACCTTCGTGAGGCGCGTCCCGCCGTACCGCCACAGGATCACCCCGCACCACAGTGCCCAGCCCACGTGCAGGCTCGGCATGGCGGCGTACTGGTTCGTCATGCTGCCGAGCCCCCGCGGCGCGCTCGCCTCGCCGGCCCACCAGCCGTACGAGCTGTACTGGGCCATCGTGTCCACGAAGCCGTACCCGGCCGACAGCAGCCGGGGCGGGCAGGTCGGCATCAGCGTGAAGCCGATCAGGCCGATGAACGTCGAGGTCATCAGCCAGGTGCGGGCCGCGCGGTAGTGCTTGGTGCGGGATCTGAACAGCCAGATCAGCAGGGCGGGGGTGACCAGGTAGTGCAGCGACGCGTACCAGAAGTCGGCCGGTATGCCGAGCCAGGCCTCGCGCGTGAAGAGGCGGTTGAGAGGGTGCTCGGCGTTGATGTGCAGGACCTTCTCGATGCGCAGGATCGCCAGGCCGTGGTCGACGGCGGTGGAGACATCGCCCCGGGCTAGGAGCCGGCCCGCCGAGTAGCAGGCGTACACCAGGAGGATCAGCGGCAGTTCGGTCAACCAGCGGAGCCGGGGTCGCGGGGCTGCCTCGATGCCCGGTGTCACGGCCTGCATCCGATCGCCCTCCCCCTTCTCGTCGCGCGGCGCCCCGGCCGTCGGACCGGTCGTACACCATAGGGCGTACGGGTGGGCGCCTCGAGGGGGCGCGCCTCCCGGCCCTGATAGACGCGGAGATCGCCCCCCGGGTTGCCCCCGGACAGCGTGCGCGATGATGGAGGGGTTCCGCCTCCGATTTCTCCGTTCTCCCGGGAAGGTCTCGTCCTCTCATGGCACCGCGCATCCTGCTGGCCCGGCACGGACAGACGCAGTGGTCGCTGTCCGGCAAGCACACCGGCAGGACCGACGTCCCCCTGCTCGACGAGGGGCGGCGCGGCGCGAAGCTGCTGGGCGAGCGACTGCACCAGGCGCCGTACGACGGGCTCCCCGGGGTCGAGGTCCGCACCAGTCCGCTGGCACGCGCGCGTGAGACCTGCGAACTCGCCGGTTTCGGCGCACGCGCGCGTACCTGGGACACGCTCATGGAGTGGGACTACGGCGCCTACGAGGGCATGACCCCGGCCGACATCCAGGCCGCCCGCCCCGGCTGGCTGATCTGGCGCGACGGTGTGCCCGAGGGCGAGACCCTGGCCGAGGTGACCGCCCGCGCGGACGAGGTCGTCACCTGGGCGCGCTCACAGGACCGCGACGTCCTGCTCTTCGCCCACGGCCACATCCTCCGCTCGATCGCCGCCCGCTGGCTGAGCCTCCCCCTCGACTTCGCAGCCCGCATCCGCCTGAACCCAACGTCACTGTCGATACTGAGCTGGGCATACGGCGAGCCGGCAATCGAAACCTGGAACGACTACGGCCATCTGGCGTAGCTGCGGGTACCCGTCCCGCCGTAGCTGCGGGCAGTCGTGCCTCCCCCAGTGCCTTAAAGGCCTGGGGGGACCTCCAGGGCGGCACGGGTGGGCGATGGGGGTCCCCCGCTCGAGCGAAGCCGAGAGTGGGGGAGGCACCCCGCAAGCGCCGGGCAGCGCGACCCATCCCCACCCCAGCGACAACGCCGGGAACCCCCCGAACCCCGCTCAGCCCAGACGCCCCCTCACACCGACCGCGGCAACGAAGCATGCCGCTCCAAGAAATCCCCCACCCCCGAAGCCCGCCGATGCGGCAGCAACACCCGCGCCGTCCCCGCCAACATCGCCTGAATCCGCGACGACTGAACCTCGTCCAGCAGATCCAGCACCCGCATCCCCGCAACAGCCGCCTCATCCGGCCGCCCCCCGCGCGCGAGATCATCCGCAAGCTCCGCCGTGTACAACGCGATGTTCCGGCTGAAGTGCGGATCCTGCAGATGCGCCGCCCGCCGCGCATGCCGCGCCGCCCGCGGCCAGTCGCCCAGCGTCGACCAGCACTGCGCCTCCAGAGCCTCCAGTTCGGCCTCGCCGTAGAAGCTCATCCACTCGGGGTCGGCGTCCGAGGCGCCCCGCTCGTAGAGGGCATGCGCGCGGGTGAGCGCCTGTGCGCAGCCGGTGCGGTCGGCGAGCCCGGCCCAGCCGCCCGCCTCGCGCAGCGCGAGCAGCGACATCAGCCGGGCGGATCCCAGAGGGCGCGCGATGCGCTGCGCAGCCTGCGCCGCGCGCACCGCCTCGCGGGGGCGCCCGGCGTCCCGCGCGAGGAACGCCGTGTTGCAGAAGGCGTGCGCCTCCAGTCCCGGGTCTCCGGTCATCCGGGCGGTCGCGAGCGCCTCCGCGTAGTGCGAACGCGCGTCGTCGAACCGTCCCGAGTCGTGCGCCAGCCAGCCCACGGAGATCGCCAGTTCACCGGCGCCCGAGTGCAACCGGTCGGCGGTCGCCTGCCGCGTGGCGCCGGCGTCCAGCAGCGCGTACGCGGCGCGTAGCGGTGCCGCCGCTCGCCGGTAGAGGCCGTCGGCGCCGTGCCGGTCGTCGAGCAGCCGGATCCTGCGGACGGCCTCTTCGAGGGCGCCCACTTCGCTCGTCCCGACGCGGCGCACGGGGCGCTCCGCGGCCGACGCGTCGAAGGCGAGCCCCAAGGGGCCCAGCGAGGCGGCGGCAACCGTGGCGCCACCGCCGGTCATGAATGCGCGACGCAGCACGTCGCTCTCCTCGTAGTTGATGTGCGTGTCGTACGGGTCCTGCGTGTCATACGGCTCATGGGCCCCGCGCGCCTCAGTGGTGGTGGGTGCGGGGCTCGGGGTGGGCATGGGGGGCGGGTCGGCGGCGGTGCGCGCCCCGCGTCCGCGTACGGATGCGCGGGGCGCGAACCCCAGGTCGGTGAGCGTGCGTCCGGGGAACATGTGCAGGAACACCCGCTCGTAGGCGTAGTTGGGGCAGCGGATCTCGCCCGCCTCCACCCGGCCGATGTAGCGCGCGTCACAGCTGACCTGCTCGCCGATCTCCCGGGCGGCCCGACGGACCGCCGCGGCGAACTCGGCGGGCGAGCGCTTGCCGCGCAGACGCCGGAAGGCGAGGTTCGGCCGCGGTGGCCGGTTGGGCTGGGACGAGGTCACCGTTGACGACGCAATGGCCGGGTCCTCTAGTGCGGACCGTCGAACCATGCCGGATCCGGGTCGAGTTAAATCGAGTGGTCACTGTGGTGCCCTGATTTCCGGCGGGCAAGAACGTACCTGCTGTGACGGGTCCGGCACGCACTGTTTAGCTACAAACCGGATATCTCATACGCGATCTGCCATGAACTGCCATCCTTTGCGGCACACTTCCGCCGTAGCCGTTGACGCCGCCACGGCGTTGAACCCTGCGGACCGGGAGCCGCCCGACTCCCGACCTGCTCGCCCAAGGAGGGGTTCCGTGGTGGAGGCCGGGATGGAGACCAGCCGGAGCATCGATCCTCGTACGCCGCTGCCCGCATGCGATCTTGTGACGGTACCCGCCCGGCAGGGGCTGGAAGCGGTCGACATTCTCCGGCGCGGCGAGGCCGAGGCGGTCGGGCCCGTTCTGCACGACGACGGCGGCGACACCCTCGGCTTCGTGGTGCCGGCGGGGACGGCGGCGGCGTGGGACGTCCCGGGCAGTACGTGTACGCAGACCAACGGGCGCGGTCTGAGTCTGGCCCCCGAGCCGCCGGCCGACGAGGCGGAGGCCGCCGGTTCGGAGTGGCTGCTGCCCCCGGACGAGGCGGAACTGGCGACGGATCCGGCGGTGCTGCGGCGGGCGCTGGGAGAGGCGGCGCGGATGATCGAGGCGGCGGACAGCTGCCGCTGACGTGCGCCGGCCGACCGGGCGGGCGCAGCCGCTCGCGGCTTGCGAAAATGGCCGAATGGGAAAGTCCAGGAAGGCCCGCCGAGCGCAGGCCGCCATCGAAGCCGTCGCCGAGGCCGTCGATGGGGGACTTGCTCAGCTGATCCCCGACCGGGACCGGGCGCGGGCCTGGACGCTGCTGATCGACGGGGCGCCGCAGTCGCACGTCGATCTCGACGATCCGGCGTATCTGTCCTTCGAGTACCAGCGGCGCCTCGGCCATGTCGTCGACCTCGCCGCCCCGCCCGGCAAACCCCTTCAGGCCGTGCACCTCGGAGGTGGCGCCCTCACCCTCGCCCGCTACGTGGCCGCCACCCGCCCCCGCTCCACCCAGCAGGTCGTCGAGCGGGACGCGCCCCTTGTCCAACTGGTCCGCCGTGAGCTGCCATTGGCGCCGAACGCCCGCATCCGGGTGCGGTCCACGGACGCCCGCGAAGGCCTCGGCAAGGTGCCGGACGGCTGGGCCGACCTCGTGGTCGCCGATGTGTTCAGCGGGGCCCGTACGCCCGCCCATCTGACCTCGAC
The DNA here is from genome assembly GCF_052245645.1 of Streptomyces sp. KR55. Taxonomy (NCBI): domain Bacteria; kingdom Bacillati; phylum Actinomycetota; class Actinomycetes; order Kitasatosporales; family Streptomycetaceae; genus Streptomyces; species Streptomyces sp. KR55. The sequence continues at coordinate 5,107 of NZ_JBQQCE010000337.1, forward strand.
GGAGTTCCTCGACGAGGTGCGCAGGGCGCTCAGGCCCGGCGGGCTGTACGCCGCCAATCTCGCCGACGGCCCGCCCCTCGCCCACCTGCGCGGCCAGATAGCCACCGCGGCCGCCCGCTTCGCCGAACTCGCGCTGGTCGCCGACCCGGCCGTACTGCGCGGCAAGCGCTTCGGCAACGCGGTCCTCGTCGCCTCCGACCACCCGCTCCCGCTCACCGAACTGACCCGCCGCGCCGCCTCCGACCCGCACCCCGGCCGGGTCGAGCACGGTCGCACACTCACCGACTTCACGGGCGGCGCCGCCCCGGTCACGGACGCGGCAGCGGTCGCGTCACCCGCACCACCGGCGTCGGTGTTCCGCTGAGCCAACAGCGCTAGTAGGTGCCGATGTCCACTCGAGGTGGACCGTCGTGCCAGGTGCAGAACACCGACACCCGCTCGGCGCCCGCGCTGAACTCCACCCGGATCCACGTCTCCGTCTTCCACACCTGCATCGACCAGCCGGTGTCCGGGGTGGCCGACACCAGCGTCGCGGAGGTCTCGCCGAGATCGAAGACGACCCGGCCGCCTTCGGTGGCGTAGCTCTTGACCTCTCCCGAGGTGGAGGCGGCGGCCGTGGGGGTGGGGCTCGCGTCCCCGGTGGTCGGGGTGGCGGACGGGGTCGGGGCCGGCTTGCGGGTGGCCGACGGGGTCGCGCTCGGCGAAGGCTTCGGCCGGTGTGTGCTCGCCGACGTGGACCGCGGCTCGGGCGCGGTCGGGTCGGCCGCGGTGACCGGGAGGGCGCGCGGTGGGTCGTACGCCGTGTCCGCCATCACCGTGTGGACACCCCACCACGACAGCGTGGTCGCCGCGCCCGTGGCGAGCGACCAGGCCAGTACGTGTACGACTCCTCTGAGCATCGCGGGCCATACTGCCGCACGCGGGTCACGGGCGTCCCACGAGTCACGGGCGGCGTGGAGTTTTCCACAAGCGGGAGTTGTCCACAGGCCCCGGACCGCTCTCTCCCGCATGGCGTACGGTGCGGCGCATGGCAAGTGTGCTCGTGGTCGAGGACGACCAGTTCGTACGCTCGGCGCTCATCCGGCAGCTGACCGACGCCTCGCACACCGTGCGCAGCGTCGGTACGGCACTGGAGGCGCTGCGCGAGGTCGCCCATTTCCAGTTCGACCTGGTCATCCTGGACCTCGGTCTGCCCGATCTGGACGGGTCCGAGGCGTTGAAGATGCTGCGCGGCATCACGGACGTACCGGTGATCATCGCCACTGCACGGGACGACGAGACGGAGATAGTCCGGCTGCTGAACGCCGGCGCGGACGACTATCTGACCAAGCCGTTCTCCGTCGAGCACCTGTCCGCCCGGATCGCCGCCGTGCTGCGCCGCTCCCGCGCCGCCGCCGGCGAGGCCCCGCCCTCACCGGTGCTGCGGGTCGGCGGACTGACGGTGGATCCGCTGCGCCGCCAGGCCGAGCTGGACGGCGTACGACTGGACCTCGCCCGGCGCGAGTTCGACCTGCTGGCCTTCCTGGCCGGGCGGCCCGGTGTCGTCGTGCCGCGCCGGGAGCTGCTCGCCGAGGTGTGGCAGCAGTCGTACGGCGACGACCAGACCATCGACGTCCATCTGTCCTGGCTGCGCCGCAAGCTGGGCGAGACGGCGGCGCGGCCGCGCTATCTGCACACCCTGCGGGGCGTCGGCGTGAAGCTGGAGCCGCCGGGAGCGGAGGCGCAGCCATGAGGTGGGCCCTGGTCAAGGTCTCCCTCGCCGTCACCGCCATGGTCGTGGTCGCCTTCGCGGTGCCGCTCGGGCTGGTCATCAAGGAGATGGCCCGTGACCGCGCCTTCTCCAACGCCGAGCGGGACGCCGCGGAGATCGCCCCCGCGCTGTCCATCACCACCGACCGCGCTCAGCTCGAACGGGTCGTCGCCTCCGCGGGCTCCGACGCCGGGATGGCCGTGCACATACCGGGCGGCGACGGAACGGACGCCGTGGAGATCGGGCGGCAGCGCGCCGCCGACGCGGACGTGGCGGCCACCCGGAAGACGGGGCGTGCCTCCACCGCCGAGGTGCCCGACGGCTCGGCCCTGCTCCAGCCGGTCGCGTTGAGCTCCGGTCAGATCGCCGTCGTCGAGGTGTTCATCCCCGACGCCGCGGTCGCCAAGGGCGTGGGCACGGCCTGGGCGGTGCTGACCGGGGTCGGTCTCGCGCTGATCGTCGGCTCGGTCGCGGTCGCCGACCGGCTGGGCGCACGGATGGTGCAGCCGGCGCAACGCCTGGCCGAGGGCGCGCACGAGCTGGGGGAGGGCAAGCTGGGCGCCCGGGTGCCCGAGGCGGGGCCGAGGGAACTGCGGCTGGCGGCCGTGGCGTTCAACTCGATGGCCGACCAGGTCATTCAACTGCTCGCCAACGAGCGCGAGCTGGCGGCCGACCTGTCCCACCGCCTGCGGACCCCGCTGACCGTGCTTCGGCTGAACGCGGCCTCCCTCGGCGACGGGCCCGCCGCCGAGCAGACGAGGGCCGCGGTGGCCCAACTGGAGCGGGAGGTCGACACCATCATCCGGACCGCCCGCGATGCCAAACCGCAGACCGCGGCGGCCGGTCCGGGCGCCGGATGCGACGCGGCCGAGGTCGTGCGGGAGCGCATGGAGTTCTGGTCGGCGCTGGCCGAGGACGAGGGCCGCAAGGTGCGCATGGCCGGCGTCGACCGGCCGGTGCGGATAGCCGTGGCCCGCGCCGACCTGGCCGCCGCGCTCGACGCGCTGCTCGGCAACGTCTTCCGGCACACCCCGGAGGGCACCGCCTTCGCGGTCGACGTGCACAACGGCGAGGACGCGGTGATCGTGCTCGTGTCCGACGCGGGGCCCGGCATACCCGACCCCGAGGCGGCGATGGCGCGCGGCCGGGGCTCCGGCAGTGACGGCTCGACCGGACTCGGGCTGGACATCGTGCGCCGGCTCGCGGAGTCGACCGGCGGCGACGTACGCATCGGGTCGTCGGTGCTCGGCGGCACGGAGGTGCGGATCTGGATCCAGCTGGACGGGCGCGAGCGGGCGCCCCTCCGGCGCGGTCACCGGGGATCCGTGAGACGCCGCCGGCCGGGCAGATCACTCTCCGCCTGAGCGCTCCGCTGGAAGTCCGTACGCCACCCGCGGGCGCGTCGTGGCCGGTCGCGCCCACGGTGGGGATCCCCCCGCTCATGGGGTCCCCCCCCGCGCGAGCGAAGCCGAGCGTGGGGGAGCAGCAGAGAGTGGGGGAGGAGCCGCATGTAGATGGAGCCCCGCGCCCCTTCAGGGCGCGACGCCCCCACAGCGTCGCGCCCCGCCCCCCGTCTAGGCCTCCTTGGTAGGAGGCAGCACCCCCGTCCGCGCCGCCTGGGCATACCACCGTGCGCTCGACTTCGGCGTCCGCTCCAGCGTCGCGTAGTCGACGTACACCGCGCCGAAGCGCTTGCCGTAGCCGTACGCCCACTCGAAGTTGTCCATCAGGGACCACAGGTAGTAGCCGCGCACGTCCGCGCCGTCCGTGATCGCGCGGCGGACCTCCGACAGGTGGCCGTGCAGATACGCGATGCGCTCCGGGTCGTGGACGCGACCCTCGGGGTCGGGCTTGTCGTCGTATGCCGCGCCGTTCTCGGTGATGTACAGGGGCAGGCCCGGTGCCTCTCGTGTGTAGCGCATGATCAGCTCGTGCAGGCCGGTCGGGTCGATGGTCCAGCCCATCTCCGTGCGCTCACCCGGAGACTGATGGAACATCACGTCGTCCGCGCCCGGCCACGGCGAGTGCTCGCTCGCCCCGTGGCCGTCCGCGCGCGGGCCGGTCACCTCCGTGTCCCCCGCCGAGACAAGCGTCGGCGTGTAGTAGTTGAGGCCCAGCGCGTCGAGCGGCTGGTTGATCGCGGCCAGGTCGCCGTCCTGTACGTGCGACCAGTCGGTCACCAGCTCCGTCGCCGCGAACAGCGTCTCCGGGTACGCGCCGTGCAGGATCGGGCCGTGGAAGACACCGTTGGCCAGGTCGTCGATCCGCCGGACCGCCGCCAGGTCCGCCGGGCCCTGCGAAAACGGCCGTACCACCGAGGAGTTGAGGCTGATCGCCACCGAGTTGCGGGCCGGCATCACCGAGCGCAGGGCCGAAGCGCCCAGTCCGTGCGCCAGGTTCAGATGATGGGCGGCGCGCAGCGAGGCTGCCGGTTCCGTACGGCCCGGCGCGTGCACCCCGGAGCTGTAGCCGAGGAAAGCGCTGCACCAGGGCTCGTTCAACGTGATCCACTGCTCCACCCGGTCGCCCAGCGCCTCGCCGACGATCTGTGCGTACTCGGCGAACCGGTACGCCGTGTCGCGCTCCGGCCAGCCGCCCGCGTCCTCCAGCTCCTGCGGCAGGTCCCAGTGGTAGAGGGTGACCGCCGGCTTGATGCCATGGGCCAGCAGCTCGTCCACCAGACGGCGGTAGAAGTCCAGGCCCACCTGCACCGCCGGGCCCCGGCCCGTCGGCTGCACCCGTGACCAGGAGATCGAGAACCGGTACGCGGTCAGGCCGAGCTCGGCCATCAGTGCCACATCGTCGCGGAAGCGGTGGTAGTGGTCGACAGCGATGTCACCGTGCTCGCCGCCCGCGGTCTTGCCCGGCGTATGGCTGAAGGTGTCCCAGATCGAGGGCGTACGGCCGTCCTCCCGCACCGCCCCCTCGATCTGGTACGCGGAGGTCGCGGCGCCCCAGAGGAAGGCGGGAGGAAAGGTCACCGGGGTCGCCGGCGTTGCGGGCTCAGGCATGGAAGCGCTCCCATTGGAGGTCGTGGAGACCGACGGGTAGATGGGGGGAAGGAAGGGGCCGAGGCGGCGGTGACCCGGCCCCCGGGAAAGCAGGAGGTCAGCCCTTGACCGCGCCCTGCATGATGCCGCCGACGATCTGCTTGCCGAAGACCGCGAAGACCACCAGCAGGGGCAGCGTGCCGAGCAGCGCGCCCGCCATGATCAGGGACTGGTCGGGCGTGTAGCCGCGGCCCAGACCCGCGACCGCGACCTGCACGGTCGGGTTGCCGTTCTGGGTCAGGACCAGGAACGGCCACAGGAAGTCGTTCCACGTCTGCACGAACATCAGCATGCCGAGCACGGCCATCGCGGGGCGTGCCGCCGGGAACACGATGTGCCAGATCACCCGCCAGCTGCTCGCGCCGTCCACCCGGGCCGCCTCGATCAGTTCGTCCGGCAGCGCCTGGATCAGGTATTGCCGCATGAAGAACACGCCGAACGCGCTGACCAGCGAGGGCAGGATCACCGCCTGCAGCTGGTCGGACCAGTCGAGCTCGGCGACCATCATGTACAGCGGGATCACGCTCAGCTGCGGCGGCACCATCATCGTGCCGATCACGATCAGCATCATGGCGTTGCGGCCCTTGAAGCGCAGCTTGGCGAAGGCGAACCCGGCGATCGTGGACAGGATGACGATGGTGATCGCCGAAACCCCCGCCACGAACGTGGTGTTGATGAATGCCTCGCCCAAGTTGGCGTCGGTCCAGGCGATTTCGAGCTTGTCGAACAGGCCGGAGCCGAACCAGAACGGCGGCGGGTTCTGTGCCAGCCGCTGGTTGTCGCGCGAGGCGGCGATCGCCGTCCACACCAGCGGGAACAGCGAGCCGATGGTGAACAGGGCGAGGATGAGGTACGCGATCGGCCCGGCGTGCAGGGTGCCGCCGGCACGGGCGGCTTTGGGACGCCGTATGCGCCCCGGCTTCTGTTCCGGCGGGGTCGGCGGAGTCAGTGTCGTCGTCACGGCCGGTTCTCCTAACTACTGGCGCGCAGCCGGCGCGAGATGACGTAGTTGATGATCCCGAACACGCCGAACGCGCTGACCAGCGAGGGCAGGATCACCGCCTGCAGCTGGTCGGACCAGTCGAGCTCGGCGACCATCATGTACAGCGGGA
>NZ_JBQQCE010000338.1:0-10940 GCF_052245645.1 Streptomyces sp. KR55
ACGGTCAGCTCGTCCGCCTCGATACCGGCCGAGTCCAGCCAGTCGAGGATGGAGCGCAGCTCGCGCTGGCTGCCGTCGCTGGGGATCTGCAGCGCCAGCGCCTCGTCGTCCCTGCTGACCTCACGCAGCGCGGTGGCGGCGGACTGGTAGGCGGCCGGGTCGGAGAAGCGGAGCCGGACGTGCCCGCCCGGGATGAGCCGCTTCAGCTCCTCGGCACTCCCCTCGGCGGCGATCTTGCCGTCGTTCAGCACCGCGATACGGTCGGCGAGTTCGTCGGCCTCCTCCAGGTACTGGGTGGTGAGGAAGACGGTGACGCCGTCGGAGACCAGCTCGCGGATGATGGCCCACATGTTGTGGCGGCTGCGCGGGTCGAGGCCGGTGGTGGGCTCGTCGAGGAAGATGATCCGCGGGTTGCCGACCAGGGTCATGGCGAGGTCGAGGCGGCGCTTCATGCCGCCGGAGTAGGTGGAGACGGGCTTCTTCGCGGCCTCCACCAGGTCGAAGCGCTCAAGGAGTTCGGCGGCGGTACGGCGGCCCTCGCTGCGGGAGAGCAGGTGCAGGTCCGCCATGAGGAGCATGTTCTCCTCGCCGGTGATCAGCCCGTCGACGGCGGAGAACTGCCCGGTGACGCCGATCGCGGCGCGCACCGCCTGCGGGTCGACGGCCAGGTCGTGGCCGCCGACGCGGATCTCGCCGGCGTCGGCGGTGATGAGGGTGGAGAGGATCTTGACGGCGGTGGTCTTGCCGGCGCCGTTCGGGCCGAGCAGGGAGAAGACCGTGCCGGCCGGCACCGCCAGGTCGATGCCGTCGAGGACCGTCTTGTCCCCGTAGGCCTTGCGCAGCCCCTTGGCCGCGATGGCGAGTGAGTGCGAGGTCGTTGTCGTCATGTCGCAGAGGTTGAGGCAGGGTGCATTCAGCGCGGTTTCACGATGGTTTCAGCGCCCTGGAACCGGGCGGCGGAGGGCAATGCCTTATCGCCTCCCTGCCGTTGCGGCCTCAGCGCGGCTATCGCCGCGCCCCCGGCGCCTTCAACGAAGACGTACCGAAGCCATCATCGCCACCAACCCCTCTGCTGCTGCCCGGTCCGCGGCTCCGTCACGCGGCCAGGCAGCAGCAAAGCCTTGAGACATTTGCAGGTTGGGACAGCTTGACAGACCGCATGACCGCCACGGAGCCCCACGCGCACCAGGCGGGCCGGTCGGTGCCGGCGTCGCCGAGGTGTTTCTCGGCTGCGCCGAGGGGGCGTAGCGCGGCGCGCCGTTCCCCTTGCGCGGCGACTGCGGGCGAGGCGCAGCTGGAGCAGGCAGCGGCCGGCGGGGTGTTGGGCGCGGGTCAGGGCGTGATTCAGGATGCTCGCCGCGGTGGTGTGGTCGCGCCGCCAAGGCGGCTTGGCAGGCGAGGTCGCCCAGGAGACCTGCGCCCATATCGTGGTCCCCGGCCGCGTGGGCGTTGTGCAGGCCGGCGATCCAGTACTGGCTGGCGTCGGTGTGGCGGCCCAGGCCGAAGCGATGCCAGGCGACGGCCTGGGAGGCCGCCAGGGTGTGCAGGCGCAGCCCGACAGCGGGCGTATAGCGGCCGTGTTCGATCAGGTCGGGGTCCGAGGGGGACCACGCCGTCAGTGGTGAGCGGCAGCCAGTTCGGCCAGTCGTCGCTGCGGACGATGCCCGCGGGCAGGCCGAGCGCCTCGGCGATCGGCACCGGTCGCGTGCCACCAGGCACAGGCAGCCAGAATGCCGCTGGCCCTGCGCACCGCGCTGCAGCAGGTGTGAGCGGGACGAAGACGACGCCGGTGGCACCTGCGCGGTTGCGTCGCCCGCTGAAGGAGTCCCTGTGGTCAGTCCGCGCTGCCGTTCTCCTCGACCGGTGGCATGAACGCGCGCAACCATCGTTCCGTCTGGGCGACGTGCGCCTGGGCCGCGCCCGCCGCTGAGACGGGGTCGCGGTCGGCGATGGCGGTGGCCAGGACGCGGTGGTCCTCGTCGCTCTTGCTGCGCAACTGCGGGCCTTCGGGCAGGGTGAAGACCTGGTACTTGCGGGAGCGGGCGCGGAAGACGGCCAGGAGAGACGCCAGGGTGGGATTGCCGCCCACGCGGGCGATCTCCGCGTGGAAGCGGTGGTCGAGCTCAGAGGCCTTGGCGGGGTCGTCGGTGGCCTCCATCTCCTCGATGAGGGAGAAGAGGGTGCGTACCGTTTCGGGTGTGCAGCGGGCTGCGGCCTGGGCGGCGACGTGGGCCTCCAGCACGCGCCGGATCTCGTAGACCTCCAGTAGGCCGGAGAGCGGCAGGAGTTCCAGGGTCAGCGAGAGGCTGCCGATGACATCCTCGGGCCTGAGCTGGGAGACGTACGTGCCGGAGCCGTGCCGGGGCTCGATGACGCCCAGGGCGGCGAGCATCCGTACGGCCTCGCGCAAGGACCCCCGTGAGACGCCCAGCTCTTCACAGAGCTCGCCCTCGGGCGGAATGCGTTCACCCGGACCGAGGTGTCCCGTCGCGATCATGTGCCGTAGGCCGTGGAACGCCTTTTCGACTGCGGACATCCGACCCCTCTTCTTTCCCCGGCGGGCCGCCGGTGTCGCCGGAGCCCCTGGGCACTGTAGCGAGTCATCACATGTCTCGGACGTATCATCCAGAAGTCATCTGATGACTTTCACTGTATGACCCTTGCCGCCGCCGAAAATCCCGTGCCAGGATGCCGAGTCATCATACGTGTCCGGCGGAAGGTCTGATTTCTGCGGGCTCGTCCAGCCCAGCAGATGTGGAGTCATGTGAGCGAGACCGAGGTGACCACCGCACCGCGTCCCCTGCTGCTGACCGACGGCCGGCCCGCCGCCCGGGCGTGGTCACTGGACCCTGCCCTGAAACACCTGAACCACGGTTCGTTCGGGGCGGTTCCGCTGGTGGCGCAGGAGCGGCAGGAACTGCTGCGCGTGGAGATGGAACGCTCGCCCGTGGTGTGGTTCCCGGCGCTGCCGCAGCGGATCGCCGCCACCCGGGTCCAGCTCGCCGCCTTCCTGCACGTCACCGCCGACGGCCTCGCCCTGGTGCCGAACGCCAGCGCCGGCGCCAGCGTCGTGTACGCCGCCCTCAGCCGCCGCCGCGGCGGCGAGATCGTCGTCACCGACCACGGCTACGGGGCCGTGACCATGGGCGCTGAGCGTCTGGCCCGCCGCTGGGGCGGCCGGGTGCGAACCGCTCGGGTGCCGCTCGACGCGGACGAGGACCAGGCGTACGAGGCCGTGGTCGCCGAGATCGGCCAGGCCACCGACCTCGTCGTCGTCGACCAGATCACCTCGGCGACCGCACGCAGGATGCCGGTGGAACGGATCGGCGCGGAGGCACGCCGCCGAGGCATCCCGGTGCTGGTCGACGGCGCGCACGCGCCCGGCCTCCTCGCCGCCCCGCTCGCCGACGCGACCTACGACTTCTGGGTCGGCAACCTGCACAAGTGGGGCTGCGCCCCGCGCGGCACCGCGGCCCTGGTCGCCCGCGGCCCGCTGCGCGATCGGCTCCACCCCCTGATCGACTCCTGGGGGGCGGCCGATCCATACCCCGACCGCTTCGACCAGCAGGGCACCATCGACGCCACCGCCTACCTGGCGGCACCTACCGCGCTCGACTTCGTCGACCGCACCTGGGGCTGGCCCACCGCCCGTCGCTATATGAACGACATGGCCGACTACGGCGCCCACGTGATCGGCACTGCCTTCGCCGAACTCACCGGCACGGATTGCCGCGTCGATGTCGGTCTGCCGGTCCCGGGCATGCGCCTGGTGCGGCTGCCGGAGGGCTTGGCCCCCAGTCGGGTCGAGGCCGACGCGCTGCGCGACCGGGTGGCCCGCGAACTGGGCGTGGAGGCGGCCTTCACCAGCTTCGGCGGCACCGGCTACCTGCGGCTGTCCGCCCACGTCTACAACACCTCCGCCGACTACGAGTACTTCGCCGAGGAATGCGTCCCCGCCCTCGGCGAGTGGGCCCGCACGGCCCACGAACAGCACCGCGCGCCGTAGGGCGCACCCCCGTCCCCACGCCGCAGCCGGCGCGGCCGTCATTCAAGGAAGAACCAGGGAAGAGGTCAGCACGATGAGAAGAAGGACGGCAGCTCTCACTCTCGGTACAGCCGCCGCGATGGTCCTGACCGGCTGTTCCACCATGAGCCCCGACACGGGCGGAACAGTCACCCTCAACATGGTCGAGAGCCTGACCAATCCGACGCGCACCGATCTGCTGAAGGACCTGATAGCCGACTTCCAGCAGCAGAACCCGAAGATCAAGGTCAACCTGATCTCCCCGCCGACCGAACAGGCCGACCAGAAGCTGCAGCAGATGCTCCAGTCCGGCAGTGGCGTGGACGTCCTGGAGGTACGGGACATCACCGTCGGGCCCTGGTCGAACAATGGCTGGCTCTACGACATGAAGAAGGACCTCGACGGCTGGAAGGGCTGGCAGGCCATGACGGAGAACGCCGTCAAGGCCGCACAGGACGCCAAGGGCAGGACGTACTTCATTCCGTACGGCTTCTACGGGCTGAGCCTCTTCTATCGCACCGACCTGATCGACAAGGCCGGCTTCAGCAAGCCGCCCGCCACCTGGGAGGAGCTGCTGCAGCAGGCCTCCGCCGTCCACGACCCGTCCCAGCGCCGCTACGGTTACGCCTTCCGCGGAGGCGCCAACGCCAACAGCAACGCCACCGCCGTCATCGAGGCGTACGTCGCCGACCAGGTCGACCCGGCCAACGGCTACAAGCTCAAGAACGGCCGCACGATCTTCTCCGCACCCGAGGCGCAGGACGCCCTCGAGACCTACCTGAAGCTCTTCCAACAGGCGTCGCCCAAGTCGTCGGTCTCCTGGGGCTATCCGGAGATGGTCGAGGCCTTCTCCAACGGCTCCACGGCCTTCCTGCTGCAGGACCCCGAGGTGATCGCCACGGTCTCGCAGTCCAAGTCGATCTCGCAGGGCCAGTGGGACACCGCTCCGCTGGTGGCCGGTCCCGGCGGTAAGACCGTCCAGCCGCTGGCCACCGCCGGGTGGGGCATCGCGAAGGGCAGCACGCACAAGGCCGAGGCCGTCAAGCTGGTCGAGTTCCTCTCCCAGGGCGAGGCGTCGACAACGTTCACCAAGAAGAACAGCCTCGTGCCGATCCTGAAATCGGCAACCGGCGACCCGTTCTACAAGACGGGCCCCTGGTCCAGCTACGTCACCATGACCGAGCATCCGGAGAAGTACCTGGTGGTGACCCAGCCGCGCGGGGTGGCGTGGTGGACCGAGTGGGAGCAGAAGGCCGACGCCGACGTCCAGAAGCTGATCCTCGGCAAGGCGACGCCCAAGGAACTGCTGGCGGGCTGGGACGCGTACTGGACCGAGAAGTGGCGGCAGGAGCAGTAGCCATGTCCGTCGCGTCCACACCGACGAAGACATCGACACCCGGCACGGGCAACGCCTCGCCCAGGGGAGACATCCTCCAAGGGGGCCGCCGCAGGCGGGAGTTCACCACCCGGCGCGGCCTGCTGATCGCCGCCTTCATGGCGCCGGCTGCGGTCTTCGTGGCGGTCTTCACGTACTACCCGATGATCGCGGGCGGCCAGATGGCCTTCCGTAACTGGAAGTTGACCGACCTGACCGACATCTCCTGGGTGGGCCTGAAGAACTTCCATGACGTCTTCGCCGACCCGGCCTGGGGGACCGTACTGGGCAACACCGCAGTCTGGGTGATCGGCTCGATCGTCCCGCAGCTGGTGATCGGCTTCGCGCTCGCCTTGTGGCTGCGCCGCAGGTTCCGCTTCCGTGGGCTCTACCAGGCGCTGGTCTTCTTCCCCTGGGCGATCTCCGGATTTCTCATCGGCATCCTGTTCCGCTGGTTGTTCAACAGCGAGTTCGGCGTCGTCAACGACCTGCTGGAGAAGGCCGGGCTGATCGACGAGCCGATCGCCTGGCTGGCGGATCCGGACACGGCGATGGCGGCGGTGCTGATCGCCAACGTCTGGTACGGCGTCACCTTCTTCGCGATCATGATCCTGGCCGCCCTCCAGTCCATCCCCGAAGAGCTCTATGAGGCGGCCGCGTTGGACGGCGCCGGCAAGGTGCGCACACTGTTCCGGATCACGATCCCGTACATCCGGACCACGCTGGTGCTGACCGTGCTGCTCCGGGTGATCTGGATCTTCAACTTCCCGGATCTGATCTTCGGCATGACCGGCGGCGGACCGAACAACGAGACGCACATCGTGACCACCTGGATGATCAAGATCACGCAGCAGGGCGACTACGGCAGGGCCTCCGCGCTCGGCCTCCTCGTGGTGGCCGCGCTGCTGGTGTTCGCCGTGTTCTTCCTCCTGGCCACACGTGAGAAGAAAGGGGTGAGGTCATGATCGGCAAGGAGACCGCGGCCGGCCGGGCCGCCAAGTTCACCTTCCTGGGGCTGTGGCTGGCCTTCACCGTCTTCCCTCTCTACTGGATCACCGCGACCTCCTTCAAGGCGCCCGGCGACATCTTCCATTTCCCGATCGCCTACTGGCCCGAGCACCTGTCACTGGAGAACTACAGCGGCCTGTTCGCCACGGCCGACTTCGGGACCTACCTCACCAACAGCCTCATCGTCGCCATCGTCGCGGGCGCGGTGGCCACGGCGATCTCCATGCTCTCGGCATATGTGCTGGCCCGCTTCGAGTTCCGCACCAAGTCCGCTCTCCTCATGGCGGCCCTGGTCACCCAGATGATCCCGTCGTTCATCGCGCTGGGACCCCTGTACCTGCTGATGACCGACCTGAAGCTGGTCGACAACCGCCTCGGACTGATCCTCGTCTATGTCGCCGTGTGCATCCCGTTCTGCACGGTGATGCTGCGGGGCTTCTTCGAGAACATCCCGGACGCACTGGAGGAGGCAGCCATGATCGACGGCCTGTCCCGGTTCGGAGCGCTGTTCCGGGTGCTGCTGCCGGTGATGCGTCCGGGCATCGTGGCCGCGTTCATCTTCAACTTCGTCAACTGCTGGAACGAACTGTTCCTGTCGGTGACGCTGATGAACAGCGACAGCAACAAGACCGTCCCCACGGCCCTGAACGGCTTCATCTCCAGCTTCAACATCGACTGGGGCTCGATGTCCGCGGCCGCCGTGCTGACCATCCTGCCCACGATGGTGCTGTTCGCCTTCGCCAGTCGTCACATCGTCCAGGGACTCACGTCCGGCGCGGTGAAGGGGTGAGGGGGCGCACCTGCCCGATGCCCTGTTGTGCAGTGCTGCTGTATCCGATCGGTAACTGCTGAAGTGAGGTGAACCGGGGAGCCCGTGGCCACGTATAAGCGACTGAAGGTGATCACAGCGCCCGGAGTGGCCAGGTCACCCAACAGCTGTCTCTGTGGAGCTCAGGAGCAACGGTGGACACCTCGAAGCTGACCAGTCACCAACCTCTGGCCCTCGGGCTGTTTCGTGTCGTGATCGGATTTCTCTTCGCCTGTCAAGGGGCGGCGACCGTGTTCGGCTTGCTGGGCCGCAAGGCGACCGACGCGGGTGAGTGGCCCTACTGGTATGCCGGGCTGATCGAGCTGGTCTGTGGGGTGCTCGTCATGGTCGGCATGGGTACGCGTTCCGCTGCCTTCCTGAGCTCGGGCGCCATGGCCTACGCCTACTTCACCGTCCACCAGAAGGATGGACTGTTCCCGTTGCAGAACGGCGGCGAGAGCCCGGCTCTGTACTGCTGGGCCTTTCTTCTGCTCGTCTTCACAGGGCCTGGAGCCCTGTCAGTGAGCGGTCTGCTTCGCGCTCGTCGCCCCGCAGATGCACCACAGCCCAGCCCTTCGTCCGTCTGACTCTGCGTTCACGCGGGAGTGCCCACATTGGGCCGCCCCGCCGCGACGCGAAGGCCGGCAACCACCTCTGTCTTCTCGGCATCGCCTGGCGAGGAGTACTTGAACCGTGGCGACGCCTCGGCTCTCGTCAGTAGTGCCAGCAGTGAAGGCGGAGGCTCACGTGTTTCCTTTGGTGTCCGTTGCGATGTGTGGTCCGTCGGTGTCGTGCCGTGTGTCCGGTGCCGGTCTCGGTGTCGCATCTGAGTGCGTGGTTCGAATGCGTGACCTTTTCGCGGGTGTGTCGTTGATCGGGTGACGGCACCACGGGCGGGGAAGGGGGGGCGGGTGCTCCATCTGGAGCCCGAGCAAGCTCGCCGACCACCTCATCAAGCAGAAGGTGACCGCGGCCATCAGCCGGGAGGCCCTACGCCGGATCCTGCGCGCCGGCAAGGTCTCCTGGAGGACCACCACCACGTGGAAGGCGTCCACCGACCCGGAGTTCATTGCCAAGATGCACCGCATCCTGGCGCTGTACGACACCCCACCTGCCGACGGGCGGGTGATATGCGTCGACGAGTTCGGACCCCTGAACCTGATGCCCCGCAAGGGCAAGGCGTGGGGGCCGGTAAGGCGTCCGCGCAGACTGCGGCCACCTACAACCGCTATGCGGAGTGCGGCACATGCTCGCCGCCCTCGATCCGGCCACCGGCAAGCTGTACTACCGCATCCGCCCGCGCAAGCGGTGGCGGGGGTTCCTCGGCCTCCTCAAGATCCTGCGCACCCGCTGGCCTGGGGAGAAGCTGTACGTGGTGCTGGACAACTTCTCCCCGCACAAGCACGCCAAGGTCCGCGCCTGGGCTGCCGACAACGACATCGAGCTGGTCTTCCTGCCGACCTACGGCTCCTGGCTGAACTGGACGAGGCCGAGTTCGCGGTCCTGCACTACTTCGCCCTCAACGGTACCGACCATCGCAGCCACGCCGAGCAGAACGCGGCCATCGCCGCCTACGTCCGCCGGCGCAATGCCCGCGCCGAGCCGAAGACGACCTTCGCGCCCGACTCACCGATCCGTTCATGGACTGATTACCCCGCCAAGGTTGCGTGACGAGCCGCTGGCACGAGGATGCTGGAGGGATCAGCCGCCTGAGGAGCGTGCCGCTTCTGTACTGAGGGTTCATCTCAAAGCGGAGCACGCGGGGTGCTACGCGGCCGCAGGCGAGCCACGTAGGCCACAGCGGTGGGCACGAAGAAGGTGACCCCTACAACGGGGAGCTCTTCCAGGAGCGTGTAGCCGACGGTGAGGCCGAGAAGCAGGTTGGTGATGGTCACCGCCATCCATAGAATCCCGAAGACGACTGCGGCTGTGTCCAAGGTTCGAGTCCGGCCCTCGATCGGCCACAGTGACGTGAGGACGGCGACAGCACCCCAAAGGGCTACCCCGGCCATGAGAAACAGAGGGGTGCGACTTGTTGTGACGACGGGCCCCCCGCTCCACCAGGTGTTGCTTGCCAACCACAGCAGTAGCGTTGTTCCGGTGGGCACAGCGAGTATCACTATTGCGAGCGTGACTTCACCTCTGATCGGGAATCCTGAGGCGATCCCTCCCAGTGCATTGATCACGCACAGCGTGAACCAGACGGGCAGGAATACCGCAACCGCTATGACACCGGTGATCCGGTAGGGAGGCTGAGTCAGCAGCGAGGTCATGAGGAAGACCGTGCCGGCCAGCAGGACGCCGGCGAGTATGAGCCGGGATGAGCGCATGGGTAGCTCCAGGCGGAGTAAAGGGCTGTTCGGGGAGGTGACGCACCCTGCGCGTCGCTGTGTTGGGCAGTCATGGCCCCGCACGCGGTGGATGAACGCTGGACTCCGCAGTTCGACAGGGTCGGCCAACAGATGGGTCAGCGTGCTGAGGGACCACAGCGCAGAGTTGAGCTGAGCCGCGTACCCGAAGAAGCGATGGGCGAGCTTCGCCTCGTCACCCGTCTCAGTGAGGCGGTCGTGAACGTTCTCACCTCAGGTGAGCGATCTGCACCCCCCGTGACACGCTGCGGCACAGACCCAGTTGTCGGACAGTCCGCCTCGTGCCAGTCGAGGAGGGTGACGTTGGGAGGGCACGGACACGTTCACGCACGATGTCTTCCAGCCAACCCCGTTCCGCCCGGTCGGGCGCCGTGCTCAAGAGGTGTCGGACAGTCGTTCCAGCCACTCGCTCAGCAGGCCGCTCTCCGCGCCGGTCAGTGCCGGGGACGGTGTGTGGGCGAGCAGGGCGTTGAGTTTCGCCGCGGTCGAGGGGATACCGGCCCCGGACCGTACGTCCGCCGGTCCGGCGGCCGACGTGGCCTCAGCGTAGGCGTCCGGGGTGAGCACCGCGGCGTGGACGGCGTCGCGGACCCGGGTGGACAGGGCTGCGTCGTCGAAGGTGGTGGGGCGGGACACCAGCATCAGCGCCACTCCCACGTTCGCTGCCATGACCATCTGCGCCGCCACGCGCGGCGCGAGCCGCAGCTTGCCGAGTGCCGCCGCGCGCTCCAGGTCCCGGGTGAGGATCTGGTGGGATTCCAGGGCGGCGGCGGGCGGGGTGCGCATGGCGGGGGAGTTCATCAGCCGGTAGAGATTGGGATTGGCCAGAGCGAAGGCTACGTGGCTGTCCCAGCCGTCGCGCAGGTCCTGCACGGGGTCCGCCCCGGGGCTGTGCTCGCGCTTGGTGGCGAGGTACTTGTCGAAGCCGTGGTCGACGACTGCCGAGAGCAGGCCTTCCTTGTCCCCGAAGTGCCGGTAGAGGGCCGGGGCCCCCACCTGGGCCGCATCGCACACCGCCCGGGTGGAGATATCGCCGTCGGGGGAGGCCGCGACCAGTTCGGCAGCGACTTCGAGGATGCGGTCACGGGTGCTCATGGCAGCGACGCTACCAAGCCGCGTAGCGGTGTTACCCACCCTGGGCACAGGAGGTCACCCCCGTGACCTGCATCAGCGAGACGCGGTCACCGACCAGCAGTGATTCGACCCCGGTGGCGCCTTCGACGGCGAGGACCCGGTGCAGCCGGGTCGCGACCAGCAGCCGCTGCATCTGGGGCGGTACGTCGCGCAGCACGAGGCGGCGCCCGCATCGCCCGGCCCGCCGGTGCGCGCCCATGATGACGCCGAGCCCGGTGACGT